>PLKR01000657.1:2667-3031 GCA_003140655.1 Acidobacteriaceae bacterium
GTGACGCGCGCCATGTATGACGCCGGTTACGGCTCCAGCAGCCGCCTCTACGAGAAGACCGCGTCGCAACTCGGCATGACGCCCGACAAATACCGCCGCGGCGCCATCGCCGCTTCCATTCGCTANNGCAATCCGCAATCGGACTCGGCGAAAGAGATCTGCCGCTACATCGAGCAGCACCTCGATGAGCCGATCACGCTCGAGCGCCTGGGCAAAGCCTTTCGTCAAAGCCCTTTCCATCTCCAACGGCGCTTCAAGGCGGCTCTCGGGATCACGCCACGAGCGTATGCCGATTCCTGCCGCCTCCGTCTGCTCAAGCGCAACCTGCAGGCCGGAGACAATGTGACGCGCGCCATGTATGACG
>PLKR01000657.1:3097-3509 GCA_003140655.1 Acidobacteriaceae bacterium
TTTCCCTTTGCTGTGCGCAAGCTCGACAATGGCGGATTGCAGGCCTGGGTTGCGGCTTTGCTCTCGAAGATGACGGGCCGCGAGTTGAATGCCGCGCTACCGCTGGACATCCGGGCTACGGCCTTCCAGCGGCGGGTGTGGACTTATTTGCAGTCGATCCCCTTTGGCGCGACGCGGTCTTACGGGCAGGTGGCGAAGGCGATTGGCCAGCCCAGCGCCAGCCGGGCTGTGGCGAGGGCCTGCGCCACGAATCCAGTCGCAGTTGCGATTCCTTGCCATCGCGTGGTTCGCGAAGATGGCAGCATCAGCGGCTATCGCTGGGGCGTGGAGCGCAAGAAGGCGCTGCTGGAGATGGAGCAAGCCGCCCCGTTGTAGAGACGTAGCTTGCTACGTCTCTCTCGCCACCTTCCGA
>PLKR01000235.1:0-674 GCA_003140655.1 Acidobacteriaceae bacterium
GTTCTGGAACGGCAGCCAACATGAGGTCTTTGCCTGTGAAGGCGGACATGTGGACTTCGCGCCCCAAGGGGACCTGCAAATCGAACTGCTGCGGTTCCTGGCGAGCCGCTACGAACACGTCAGTTACGAACGCATCCTCTCCGGCCCCGGCCTGGTCAACGTGTATGAGTTTCTGCGCGAAAAGGGCTGCGGAGACGAGCCCGCCGAATTTGCCGGGCAACTTGCCCAGGAAGATCCGGCCGCGGCGATTTCCCGCGCCGCCCTGGAGGGCGCAAATCGGCTGGCAGAGCAGGCGCTGGATCTCTGGATTTCGGTTTACGGCGCGGAAGCCGGCAATCTGGCTCTTAAAGCGATGGCAACGGGCGGAATCTTTCTCGGCGGCGGAATCTCCCCGAAGATTCTTCCCAAGCTCACGGGGCCGCTCTTCATGCGTGCTTTTCTGGATAAAGGCAGATTGCGCCCGCTGCTGGAGAGCATCGTGGTGCAAATCATCACCAACGACAAGGCCGGATTGCTGGGGGCGGCTCGGTGTGCAGCCGCAAAATCCAGCAACGGCCGGGCGGGCGAGTTGTGAATGCGCCCATCGAGTTGCGTAGACTGACCACTCCGCAGGATCTCTTTCAGGCGGCCGCTGAGGAAGTCATACGTGCCGCTACCGGCGCAATCGCACAGCG
>PLKR01000235.1:694-5810 GCA_003140655.1 Acidobacteriaceae bacterium
GCCCGGACGATCCGGACAGCAACTACCGCATGGCCAAAGAAGCCCTTTTGTCGAAGGTTCCGGTTCCAGCCGCCAACATCTTCCGCATCCCTTCTGAGAACCAGGACGCTGCGGCTGCAGCGGACGCCTACGAACAGATTCTGCGGGAGTTTTTCGCTGTGGCGCCCGGCGAATTTCCCCGCTTTGATATGATCCTGCTGGGCTTGGGACCGGACGGACATACCGCCTCTTTGTTTCCGGAAACTGCGGCGTTGCAGGAGACATCGCGACTGGTGGTGGCCAACTGGGTGGAGAAGCTGAAAACCAGCCGGATTACTTTCACCCTGCCGGTGTTGAACGCGGCGCGTTGTGTTGCGTTTCTGGTGAGTGGAACGGACAAGGCGGCGGTTCTGCACGAAGTTCTGGAAGGCAACGCCACAGCCGAGAAATACCCTTCCAAATTGGTGCAGCCAAGTGAGGGCAAGCTGATCTGGTTCGTCGATCGAGCGGCAGCCAGCGAACTGTCAGCGGCTGCGTGAAGAAGGTTTCCGAGGCGTGTGAACACCTAGCCGCGCCAGCCACCGATTTCCTTCAGGCCCTTGCCGCGTGCGTGTTCAAAGAGCCGCACGCGATGGCGGGAGTGTTCAAACTCGTGGATGTCAGCCCATACTTCCGCCTGCCAGGTCTTGTCGTGGGCGGCGGACTCGCCGCAGGTGGCGCAGCGGGTGTGCAGGCTCATGGGGGGCACCGCCGCCGCAACCGCTGCGGGCAATTCGAGGAAGATGCAGCGAACTTCCCGGATCTCCTCATTTTCATCGAGCAGGTGTTCGTAACGCAGCAAGTAACCGAATCCCAGCTTGCGGGCTTCGGCCTCCGCTTCGGCACGGGTGTGAAACGGGCCATATTCCGCCCGCAGTTGCTCGGTAGAATCGCAAGCCATCCAGAAGGTTTCTTTGTAGTCCATTCCCGCCCCGCCCAGGATTGCGGAGCCAGCTCGAGCCTGCTTGCGAGCCCGCTCTATTGGGTCGGGTCTACTCATGCAATTTGCAGGCCGACCGCAAGAAAACACAAGTCATTGTTTTTTCAAGGTCTTACCCGAACTTTCGAACAAGGCCTGAGCCCCGGAGTGCAAACCTTTTGCAGCAGTTGCGCTGTCGCCCAGCGCAACACGCAAGAACTTGCAACGGGTCAAGCACTATTTTCATCGCTAACTCGCTGCAGCGCGAGCCTGTACGGAAACCGGCCGTTCACAATCTTCCAGCCAATTCCTGCCCCCGTGGCTGGCCACATACATGGCCAACTCGAGCCGGCTCCACACTCCCAGTTTGTCGAAAGTGCTGCGCAAGTGGTTCTTGACGACCTGCTCCGTCGTGCGCATAATCTTGCCGATCTCGCGGTTGGTAAGGCCCTCCCAAACGAGGGTAGCCACTTGAGTTTCCTTTGGGGTCAAACGCTCACGCGGCATCATGACTTCAACTCCGCCTTCTCGAATGCAGCGGTAGCCAGACGCACACGCTTGCGCCCCTCCCGAATTCCGGCGCGCAGAAAAAGCGTGCGCAAGTGCTGTTTCACGGTGCGCGGGCTGATACTCAACTGGCCGGCGATTTCCTTGTTGCTGCAACCTTGGACCAGCAAATCCAGCACTTGCTGATCGCGGGGTGTAACTTTCATTCTGTCGAGGTCCATCACAGCAGTTCTCCTCTGGTCTCTATTGTTTTTCTTTTGTTCTCGCGATTGCGTTTCCGCACCATCGGTTAAGCACATCCTTCGCCAAACTTTCTCTGGACGCCGTCGGCGTTCTAAGACCAGCGTGTGCTTGCACTTAGGGGCAAGACCCATGGCTTTCAGAAGAAGTTCAGAAACTCCGTGTTAGTCTGATCCGTTCCAAATCGGGTCGGGAAGGAAGAACAAAAGGGCTGCGCCGCACCCTAAACATGGGCTTTGCGGAGTTCCCCCCGAGGTGCATGCCGCGCGACCGGACCCGCGATCCTGCACGCGATCAGTGAAGATAAGCCTTTTCTCTTTAGACTTTTGAGCCGAACGTCAACTCGATGGATGGACTCGCGAGGTGCGATGTGTAAGCTGTAAGGACCGTTCCCAGGATAAAGAAAATCCGGAGGTCCCGAAACGGGCATGTGTGCGCAGCAGCGCTGTTCATTTTGGTCCTCGCAGTCGCTGACCTTGCGGAACGGAGTGCTAGAAGACTTTCAAGCCCGCGAAACGCTTTCCGCCCTTGTCCCCACAGCTATGTTGCGGGGCCAAATTCTCGCACTCTTCTTTTTCTTTGCTGCTACCTCCGCATTTGCCCAAGGCGGCCCGCCATATTAAACCAACGATCCGGGCGCCCCCGGCAATCTCAATTGGGAAATCAACCTCGCCTATATGCCCNNTACGAAAATGCCTGGTTACGCGTCCAGAATCCCTCTTCCGCGACCAGGTATGGCTTGGGTCAATCCAATCCCGGCGTCAAGTGGCGTTTCTACGACGCGGGGGAGTCTGGCCTTTCTATCTCGGTTTTTCCCCAACTCTTCCTCAACAACCCCAACGATGCTGTCCGCGTGGGATCACGCCCGCGAGCGCAGCACTCCTGCTGCCCTTCGAATTCTCCAAGAAGTTTGGCCCCATCCATGTGGATTACGAAATCGGTTATCAGTTTGTCCACAAGGGACCGCACGGCTGGCTCACCGGCCTCGTCGTCAGGCACGATTTCACTCCAAAACTCGAAATTGACATGGAGCTTTATTCGCAAGGCACTTTCCATCCTTCCGAGAACCAGCCCACGATTGACTTTGGCGCTCGCTACAAAATCCATCGCCCGCTGATCTTTCTTCTCATGGCCGGGCGCAGCTTCGAACCAACCCGCAGCAATCAGTCCTATTTCCTCGGTTATTTCGGCATTCAATTCCTGCTGCTCCAAGTCCTAAAAATCCGATTGACCTCCTTACTTCCATTCGGAAGTGAAAGCACACGTCATGAAGTCTTAATTGATTTGATATGGAACCGCCGCGAGAACGGAAAGAGTTTGCCGCAATCAAGTGTGCATAGCTTGCAGGTTACGAGAGTACCCTTCCACAGGCTCCTGCAAGTTCAGAGTACTCGCCCGATCTCTCCCCGGTTCAGCCTCCCGTAACCTCTTGAATTCCATGTGGTTGTCCGTTCATCACTGTCATACCATCACAGGATTGTTCGATCTCCTGCCAAAAGAGGTCGACTTGGTAACATAGTTCTTTGGTGCAGGAATTGCACTAAAATAGGGTTGGACTGCGGGTGGGCGCCTCTGCCCATCTCGGCTGGCCACAGGCGGGCAAGAGATCGTGACCGACGAAAAAAACAAGCCAGTTCTCGACGAGCGGACCTTTGACAAGCTACTGAAAGCGGCTTATGTGCTCCAGGAGCACAACCGCAAAATGCGAGAGATGGAGGAAGAAATGGAGGCCCAGAGCGAGCGCCTCCGTGAGCAAGAGCAAGAGTCAGTAAAGCAAGCTCCGCTTCAAGGAAGCAAACCAGAATCGGAAGAGAGTTCGCGCTCAGACGGCGACTATACGCTCACTCTGGCGGAGATTGTCGAAGCGCAGCGCCAGATTCAGGTACGCCATCTCGAATTGGATAAGGCGATGGCAGTGATCGCCGAGAAAGTTGCACGCATCGCAGGCGCGACCGGCGCAGCCATTGGAATTCTGAAAGAAAAGATGGTGGGTTATCGCGCCGGAGCCGGCGCCCCGGCTTTGCCCGTGGGAAGCGAAGTCCCACTGGCTAAGGCGATCTGCGCTGCCAGCGTGCGCACCGGACAGGTGATTTGCAGCGACGATGTAAATACCGAGGTATTGTTCGACCCCGAACCGTGCCGCCAGCGGGGAATCTTGTCGCTGCTCGCCGTGCCGATCTATCACGACGGCGACATCGTAGGAGCGCTGGAACTTTATTTCGACAGAATTCACGGCTACGCCGAGCAGGACATCCACACTTGCCAACTGATGGCCGGCCTGGTGACCGAAGCGATTGGTCGAGATGCCGAGTTGAAATTGAAGAAGTCGATGGCCGCGGAACGATCCACGATACTGGCCGCAATTGAAAGGCTCCAACCAAATCTGGCGGCTTTGGCAGAGAATCGATCCGCGGCAGCCGCCAAGACAGATATGGGCGCGAGCGCGGTCTCTGCGGCGAAATCCGCGTGCTGGAAGTGCGGCAGCAAGCTGGTGGGGGAGGAGCAGTTTTGCGGCAAGTGTGGCGCTCCGCGCGTTACCGACAATGACGAATCCTCCATGCAGAGCAAGCTGTCATCCGCTTGGCACATGCAGCGGACAAGGCAGGAGACCTTAGCGGACGCGCCTGCCAGCGAAACCTCGTTTGCCCAGGAGACGGCGCTCCCGATTGCAGCGTATCACCCGAACGAAAGCGAAGACAATCTTGAGGAAGACAAAGACGGCTCGAGCCTGCCGGAACCGTTGTCTGTGCCGGAGTTGGAAGAGAGCGAACCTCTGTTCGCCGAGTCATTCAACGCAAACGCCGCCGAGGATATGGCGGAGTCCGTGCCGTCCGAATCGCAGCCCGACGAAGATGAAGATAAAGATAAAGACAATGTCGAAGTCCCCTCCACCGCGCTCGTAAGGCCGCAGCAGGAGGATGAGGAGATGGTCTGGAGTTCCGCAGCGAAAGCCCGGGGGTTCCTGGAATCGTTGTCCGGGACGCATGCGCCAAGCGCATTCGCCCGCTTCTGGCGTTCCCGTCGCGGCGATTTCTATCTCGCGATCGCGGTCGTTCTCATGGTGATCGTGATTCGCTGGGGAATCTGGTCCAGCCACTCCGTAGGTGCCACAGGTGGCGGAACTGCGGTTTCCGATAGCGCGAATCGGCACAAACATCCGGCCCCAGACGCTGATCTTTCCTGGTTTGATAAGTTCCTCATTGGTCTCGGGCTGGCCGAAGCCCCCGAGGCGCCGGAGTACAAAGGCAATCCCGACACCCGGGTCTGGGTCGACTTACACACCGCTCTTTACTACTGCCCCGGTTCCGATCTCTATGGGAAGACACCGAAGGGCAAGTTCTCCACTCAGCGCGAAGCGCAGTTGGACCAGTTCGAACCCGCCTATCGCAAGCCCTGTGACTGAGCTCCCGGGCCCGATTTGACAACCCTCTT
>PLKR01000363.1 GCA_003140655.1 Acidobacteriaceae bacterium
TGCAATCTTCGCGGCAAGTGACCTTTAACGGAACCGCCAGCAGTACCTGCTCGCGCACCACATCGTCGAGCAGAATTCCCTCGCCTTCATAATAGCTGATCTCAGCCTCCGCATCGGTCACCGAGATTTCGTCCCGCCCGGCGTCCGCACCCTGAGGACGATATAGCAGATCGAACTCCCGTTTCACATCCTGAGTAAGCGGTTCCAGGCAGCGCGCGCAGTTCGTTTCCAGGCTGGTCGCCAGGCGGCCTCTGATTCGTATGTCTTGGATTACCTCGTGTTTGCCGTGATGCTCCTCGACCAGATCCGCCCGCCCGCTGCTCTCAATCGGCGTCACCTGGCGATAATCGGCTCCCAGGTCGATCACGCCCGGTGCGAACTTCTCCGCAAACTCCACGGGATGAAGTTCTAAATCTTTGATCTCGAAGAACATCGGAAACCTCCGCGTCCCGTCAGTTGCCGCCCCAGGCTCGCGGAAGCGCGCCAAGAAGGCGCAAGTACCGCAAGGAGCAAGAGTCAAGGATAAAGGCTGATAGAAAGCAGTGTCAAGGCGAGATAAACTAGTTCACAGAGGTAATCCTCCACTTGGAGCACACCAGGCCCACATCAGAAGAGTTGCAACGCCGCCGCCAATTCTACGAGCGAATGGCGGAACTCCGCGCTCGTCAGCCGGAGAGCCCCGGTCCCTTTCCCACCGTTGAGGATCTGATCCGCGAGGATAGGGATCGTTGATCGAAAACAAAAAGACGGCAAACAGAAATCAGTGGTTTCAAAAACACGCCAACACAGCCGCAGTTTGCATCACTCTGCTCGGGTTCCTGGCGCGCCTTTGGAACGCCTCCGGAATATTCCTCAATCCCGATGAGGCGCTGCATTTCCGCCTAGGAAATCAGCTCTCGCTGGCGCTAGCCTACAAAGCAAGTCTCACCGCTGCTCATCCTCCGCTGTTCATCCTCCTGCTCTATTTCTGGCGCGCTCTGGGCGCCTCAGACCTCTGGTTGCGCCTGCCTTCGGTGCTTGCGGGCGCGGTTTTTTGCTGGATGTTCTACAGATGGTTAAGCAAAGCCGCGGGCAACCTTGCCGGTTTCATCGGACTTCTCTTCGTCGCCCTGCTTCCGCCCATCGTNNNNACGGAACGTCCGCCCGCCAGCCTGGCGGCAGCTTGGGCAGTCGGCCAACTCGGCGGGCTGGCTCTCGCAATGTTCTTGTACAAGACCCATCTTTCGAAGCTGGGCGTAGGCGATTCAAGAACGGTGCTGCAAGGCTGGATGAGCGACCTTTATCTCCAGCGATCTTATTTCGATCCCGCTCACGACAATCCCGTGATGTTCTTAGTGGGCCATACCTTTGGAGTCTTTCAATATTTCTTCGGGCAGCTTGCCGTGGGCGNNACCTCGTCACGCCGCTTGGGAATATTTCTGCTCCTCCCGTTTGCAATTGCTGGTGGCGCCAGCCTCGCTCACATTTATCCGTACGGGGGCACGCGCCAAATTGCATTCCTAATTATCCCCGCCGTTGCGGGCGTCAGTCTGCCGATAGCGCGTTTGGCGGCCGGCAGATGGGATCGCGGACTCACAATTGCAGCCCTCGTCATCGTCACCTGCATCGCCTTCGGCAAACCGCGCCAGCCCAGGATGGAGCGCGCCGACCAGAGCCGGACGCACATGGCCGATGCCATCGATTTTGTACGCGAGAATATTAAGCCGTCCGATCTCATCTTCACCGATTACCAGAGCGATCTCATTCTCGGCCACTATCTGTGCCAACAGCGTCCCATTTCCCTGGAGGTTACCCCAGCCGACTTCGAACAATTTTCCTGCGATGGCCACCAAATCGTTGCCAGCGACTTCAGAGCCGCATGGATGTTTTGGGCGGAGAATTTCCCCAAGGAGTGGCAGCGAGCCGTGCAATCCTACAATCTAAAGCCAGGGGCGACCGTCTGGATTGTTCAGGCAGGATGGGGAGTAGATCTTCCGGAAGACTTGCGGAGGCACTTCGCGGAGTTCCACGGCCTGCGCTTCGAGTCGTTCGGCAAGAACATCAAAATCTTCAAGATGACGGTAGGCCAGCCCATGCCCGCTGCCGCCCCGTAGTCATGTGTCCCGACATAGATGATCCGCAGACATTTCACGCTGAAGTCCGTAGACCCACACTGGATCCTCAAGCTTTTCTTCGCGACCTTCGCGAATCCTTAGCGTCCTTCGCGGTTAAAGGCTTTACTCCGTCCAATCCAACTAGCCCTAACTCAAAATCGGCAACTCTCGAATCCTCTTCTTGGTAGCCGCATAAATCGCGTTGCACACGGCCGGCGCCAGCGGCGGCACGGACGGTTCTCCAATTCCCGTCGGCGGCTCCGTACTGGGCACGGCATACACTTCCACGACGGGCGTCTCCTCCATTCGCAGCGGCGCGTAGTCGTCGAAATTTCCCTGCACCACACGCCCTTTCTCGATCGTAATCTTAGCCCGCAGCGCATTCGACAGCGCGTAGACGATCCCGCCCTGGATCTGCTGCTCCATGATGCTGGGATTCACTACCTGCCCGCAATCCACCGCCGCCACCACGCGATGCACTCGCGGCACGTCGTTTTCCATGCTGATTTCCACCACCTCGGCCATGTAAGAAGAAAAACATCCAAAACAAGCAATCCCGTGATACCGTCCGGCAGGCAAGGGCTTTCTCCATCCGGCCTTGTCGGCCGCCAGTTGCAGCACGCCGCGCATCCGCGCCGTGTGCCACGTCGTCGTGAAGAACTGGACATCCCGATCCTTCGCCAGCATGTGCAGCCGGTACTCCAGCGGATCTTTTCCCGCCGCCACGGCCAGTTCGTCGATAAAACTCTCGCTCGCGAACCCCGCCTGCAGAGCGTACACGGACCGCATCCAGCCCAGCGGCACCACGGTTTCCGCGATCACATTCTCGATCGAAACGTTTTCCAACGCATACGCGAACGCTGCCTCATCCGGCAGATCCGGATCAATCCCGCCCGGGACCGGCTCCCCCTTCTGTCCGCTGATCGACGGTGCAACGATCCGATGCGTGAATGCCACTGGCCAGCCCGCTCCATCCAGCACCGCGCTCAACTGATGCAAGCTCGCCGGACGGTACGTCGAAAACCGCATGTCATCTTCCCGAGTCCAGATCACTTTCACCGGAGCATTAGTCGCCTTCGACACCAACGCCGCTTCCACCGCATAGTCATGCTCCAGTCGTCGCCCAAACCCTCCGCCCATCAGCGTGACGTTCACCTTCACCTGATCCGGATCAATCGCCACGGCCTGCGCCACCGCATCTCTGCAATCCTGCGGCACCTGTGTCGGAGCCCACAACTCGCACGTGGTTCCGCGATAATCCGCCGTGCAGTTTCCTGGCTCCATCGGAGCATGCGCCATAAACGGCAACCGATATTCCGCCGTCACCCGCCGTCCCGTGACTTTCGAAACGTCGCCCACGGAATACAAANNTCGGCCACAACTGCCACAGCCGCATCGCTGATCTTGCCCACGTAACCCACGCCGGAAATCTTCTTCGATTCCTTATCGTCAAACCTCACCAGCTTCCCACCGATAGTCGGACACCGCGACAACACCGCGAACTTCATCCCCGGCATTCGGAAGTCGATCCCAAACACTGCTTCGCCTTTCACCTTCGCCGGCGTGTCCACCCGCGCCAGGCGCTGACCAACAATCTTGTAGTCCTTGTTCTGCTTCAGCGGAACATCGGTCGGGACCGGCAGCGTGGCGGCCTTCCCCGCCAGCTCCCCATAGCTGAGCCGCCGCTTCGACGCCCCATGCAGAATGTTGCCCTCAACCGCCGCGCACGTCGATCGTGGCACACCCCACGTGAGCGCCGCCGCCGAAATCAGCATCTCTCGCGCCGCCGCTCCCGCTTTGCGCATCGGATCCCACGTCGTCTTCACGCTCGCGCTGCCGCCCGTCGTCTGATCTCCGTAGAGCGTGCTCGCTCCCGCCTGTTCGATCTCGATCTGTTTCCAGTCCGCTTCCAGTTCCTCCGCCAGAATCATGGGCAACGCCGTGCGCACACCCTGTCCCATCTCCGAGCGCGCTACGACAATTGTGATCTTGTTCTCCGGCGTGATCCTCAGGTAAGCGTTCGGTGAGAAAACCCCTTTGTCCGCGCGACCTCCGTGCGGCAGGTAGAACCCCACCACCAGCCCCGCTCCCGCAGCCACTCCCACCGCAACAAACTCTCGCCGACTAAGCGGACTCATCGCGCACCTCCCGCTCCCGCAACTCCTGATGCCCGATGAATCGCCTTGCGAATTCGTTCATACGTCCCGCAGCGGCACAGGTTGCCGTTCATCGCCTGCGTGATCTCCTCATCACTCGGATTCGGCGTCTTCGCCAGCAGCGCCGCCGCCATCATAATCTGTCCCGTCTG
>PLKR01000245.1 GCA_003140655.1 Acidobacteriaceae bacterium
CTGGTGGGCGACTACCTGCTGGTGAATAAGCTTTGCTACGGGAGAGGCAGCCTGGGAGACTATTTCATGCCTTACCGCCGGGTGCGGCGCGGCGACATCGTGGTGTTTCATTATCCCGTAAGCCCGGCGCAGCATTTCGTGAAGCGCGTGATTGGCGTTCCCGGAGACCGGGTGCGACTGGTCAACAAACAGGTATTTGTGAATGGAGTGCCGTTGAAAGAGTCCTATGTGCACTTCAGCCGTCCCGCGAACGACTTGTTCCGCGATAGTTTTCCGCGGCTGGACGTCGCACCGGGCGAGACTCCGGAGTGGTGGCTGCAACTGCGAAAGCTGGTCGAGAACGGACAGCTTATTGTTCCCGAGGGGCATTATTTTGTGATGGGGGACAACCGGGACGATAGTTACGACAGCCGGTACTGGGGATTTGTGCCACAGGCCAATATTATTGGGCGGCCGCTCTTGATTTACTGGTCGGTGCAAGGCGCTGAGGGCGATGTCACAGCGCCGTCTTCCGTGAGTGATAAACTGTATCACTTTGCCTATGCGGTGACGCACATCTTTCAGATCACGCGGTGGAACCGCACCCTACGGCTGGTGAATTGAGCCATCTGCGGAGTTAGGGCTTGGGGAGTTGTCGCAGAGCCGGAAAACAAGATTGGATGGATTGATCACAGTGGCGACAAAAGATAGCAAAGCGAAGGACGTCGAAGAAAAACCGCACGAAACTACAGTGGAGTTCCTAGCCTCGCTGGCCGCAGTGCTGGTGACGGGATTATTCATCATCACCTTTGTAGTGCAGGCGTTTGAGATCCCCTCCAGTTCGATGGAGGAAACGCTGCTGATCGGCGACCACGTGTTCGTGAACCGAATTCAGTTTGCGCCCAAGACTTCGTGGGTCGGGCCTCTGCTTCCCTATCGCACCGTGCGGCACGGCGACATCGTGGTGTTTCTGCACCCGGACCCGCACGATGCGGGAACCTATGTGGTCAAGCGGATCATGGGCGTGCCCGGGGACCGCATTCATCTGCGGAATGGAGTGGTCTACCGCAATGGCGAGGCGTTGAACGAGCCTTACATATTGCACGATCCGGACTCGCCCTTCGATTCCTACCGCAATAATTTTCCCGCAGTTCCTCCGTCCTCTGAGTATGGCGTTTATCCGAACTGGATCGTAGACCTGTCGGCGCACGTTCAAGGAGACGATCTGATCGTGCCTCCTGGGCATTTCTTCGCCATGGGCGATCACAGGGACGTAAGCTTGGACAGCCGCTATTGGGGCTTCATTCCTCAGGAAAATGTCATCGGGCGTCCCATGTTCATCTACTGGTCGTTTGAGACGCCGGCCGGCCAGTATATGAAATCCGGATTGACGGAGCGGCTTGGCTTCTTGGCGCATGTGGTGTTGCACTTCTTTGACGAGACGCGGTGGCGGCGAACGCTGAAAGTGGTGCGGTGAAGCTTTTCTCTTCCAAGCGGCGGGTTGTGACCGCGGCAGTCGCGATTCTGCTGGCTCTGTTCCTCCTGCGTCCGGGTGTTTCGCGTCTGAAGGCGCGCATTGCGAACTCCATCAGCCGTGCGGTGGCGCGTCCCGTGGAGATTGGTTCGGTCCATCTTCGATTCCTGCCACAACCCGGCTTCGACCTGGAAAATCTGGTCATCTACGAGGATGCAGAATTCGGCGCCGAGCCGATGTTGCGCGCGCCGGAGGTCACGGCAGTAGTCCGGCTGACCTCGCTGGTGCGGGGACGACTGGACATCGCCCGTCTGGAGCTGACCCAGCCTAGTTTGAATCTGGTGCGCCGGGCGGACGGCCGCTGGAACTGGGAAGCTCTGCTGGAGCGAACCGAGCGCACGCCGCTGGCGCCAACGGCGAAACCGAAGTCAGAAGCGCGCCCCGGTTTTCCCTACATCGAGGCCAGTTCGGGCCGCATTAATTTCAAGGCGGGACAGGAAAAGAAACCGTACGCGCTGCTGAATGCGGACTTTGCATTGTGGCAGGAATCAGAGAACACATGGGGAGCGCGGCTGAAAGCAGAACCGCTGCGNNTTCAGCGTGGAGTGGGACCGGGTGCAACTGGGACAACTAACCAAGCTGGTATCCGGAAACGACAAGGGCTGGCGGGGAGAGGTTCGCTTGAACGCAACGTTAAGTGGCGCCCCGGCGGCTATGCAGGTAGCGGTGGATACTTCCATTCAGGACTTTCACCGCTACGACATATCGAGCAGCGACGGACTGCGGCTGACGGCGCACTGTGATGGCAGGTACAGCTCGGTAGAAGGCGTGATGCACGAAATTTTCTGCAGCGCACCCGTGGGCGATGGCATGATCACGCTGCGCGGCGATGCCGGACTGCCCGGAGTGCGCAGGGTGGATTTGTCATTGAACGTCGAAAGTGTTCCTGTCAGCGCTGTGGGTCAACTTGCTCGACGTGCCAAGAAAAATCTGCCTGCGGATCTTGTGTCCTCGGGACGTGTGCAAGGCAATTTCACGGTGAAAGAGGATGGGGCATCGCCGCGAAGAGCGGAGTTTCAAGGCCGGGGCGAGATCGCTGATCTTCGTCTGCAGTCCGCAACTACTAAAGGGGAGTTCGCTCCGGGGAACGTACCGTTCGTGCTGAGCTCGGACCGGATCAGCGCTCATACTCTATCGAAGGGTAGATCTGCCCGCCAGTTGGATGCCGAGGTTTTGCCGGCTCCGGACGAACTGCATCTCGAGTACGGACCTTTTCCTGTTGTTCTGGGGCGTCCAGTGCCAGCGCAGGCGCGAGGCTGGGTGGCGAGGTCGGGTTATGGCATGGTTGTCCGCGGAGATGGGGAAGTCTCGCACATCTTGCGATTGGCCTACCTGCTCGGCCTGCCGGCAGTGAAGGCCACCGTGGAGGGCGTGTCTGAGATGGAGTTGCAGATCGCCGGATCGTGGACGGGAAACGCATCCGGAAATGCCTCGGGTTTTTCTTTGCCGGAAGTGACCGGAACGGTGCAACTGCACAACGTTCAGGTCATGCTGCGAGGAGTGAATGGACCGATTGAGATCTCCTCGGCGGAGTTGCAGCTTGCGCACCATGAAGCGCGCGTGGAAAAGTTGAGCGCGTTGGCCGCCGATGCACACTGGACGGGGTCTGTGGCCCTGCCGCGCGGTTGTGGAACACCGGGGGCGTGCCTTATCCGCTTCAATTTGAATACCGAAGAGATGGATCTGAGCGAAGTCTCCGAGTGGCTGGGCCCGCAACCGAGCCAGCGCCGATGGTATCAAGTGTTGACGTCTGCCGCGTCCACGACGCCATCCTTTCTGGACAACTTGCACGCATCGGGCAAGGTGAATGCCGGCCGCTTGCTGATTCACAACCTGGTTGCTGACCGGGTTTCGGCTTCGCTTGACCTGGAACGCGGGAAGCTGAAGATTTCGGAACTGCGCGGGGATTTGCTTGGGGGAAAACATCGCGGCGATTGGCAGGCGGATTTCACAGCAGGCTCTCCGATCTACACGGGAACCGGAACACTGACAGGGATTTCGCTTCAGCAGATGGCCGATGCAATGCACGATCCGTGGATCTCAGGAACCGCCGGGGGAACTTATCGGTTGACGGCATCAGGGGCGGATTCCGCGGCATTTTGGCTATCGGCTGATGGCGCGCTGCAGTTCGATCTGCGGGACGGAGGTTTGTCCCACATTTCACTGGCGGGTGATGAGGGACCGCTGCGAATCGCGCGCTGGCAGGGCCGCGCCCGCCTGCGTAACGGGAAGATCGAGATTGAGAAAGGGAAACTAGTCTCTCCCGCGGAAGCATATGACGTCGGCGGCACAGCATCGTTGGGGCAGGTGCTGGACTTCATGCTGGCCCGCAGCACAGATATGAAATCGGCGGGTGCGCTTGCTTACAGCATCACCGGCACCGTGGCGGAACCTCGCGTAGCGTTGACTCCAACCCCGGAGACACAAGCGCGACTGAAGCCGTAAGCTGCCGCTCCGCGCTAGGGTTGGTACCCCGCGCCGCGCAGCACTTTTCCTGGCAACGCTCCCGTCATTTTGCCCTGGTCGATTACGGGCACGCCATTCACCAGCACGTAGTCCATTCCCTCGGAAAGCTGGTTTGGATTGTCGAACGTGGCGAGATCGCGCACGGTGGCGGGATCGAAGATAACCACGTCGGCCCACATGCCAGCCTTGAGAACGCCGCGATCGGTAAGGCGCAGACGCTGTGCCGGCAGCGCAGACATTTTGCGGATGGCGTCTTCCAGCGTCAAGGCTTTCTCTTCGCGAACATATTTGCGCAGGATGCGCGGGAACGTTCCATAGGCGCGCGGATGAGGATGCTCCTGGCCCAGAATGCCCTCCGGCGAAGTTCCGGAAGAATCGTTGTCGATGGCGACCCAGGGCTGCTGCAGCGCGAGCGTGACATCGGGTTGCGACATGATGAAGATGGCGACGCCAGTGCTAGGGTCTTCGATGAGAAAGTCGAAAAGCGCGTCGATTGGATCTTTGTTCCAGAGTTTCGCGATCTCGGAGAGACGCTTGCCCTGCAGGGGAAGCAGCTTGGGATTCTGCACCACTCCGATCATGACGGCGTCAGGCCCCGGAATTTCCTGCCATTCGTTTTCCCAGTCTTTGGAGGGCGTGAGCATGTCTTTGCGGATGCGCTCGCGAGTGGCCGGATCTTGCAGGCGCTCGACCATTTTTGCGTCCCCGCCATCATGCGCCCACGCCGGAACGAAGGCCGAGAACGAATTGAACCCGGCAGTGTAGGCGTACGTATCGGCGGTGACGTCGGCGCCGGCAGCGCGGGCTGCGTTGATCCTGGCGACAACCTCGGGCATGCGTCCCCAGTTATTTTTCCCGGCGACCTTGATGTGCCAGATTTCCACGGGAACGTGAGCTTCGCGGCCAATGCGCAAGGCCTCGTCGATGGCTTCGAGCACGGCATCGCTTTCGCTGCGCATGTGAGTGGAATAGATGCCGCCGAACTTGCCACCTTCGGCGGCGAGTGCGATCAGTTCGTCAGTTTTTGCGTAGGGTGCAGGAGCGTATTGGAGTGCCGTGGAGACGCCCACGGCGCCATCTTTCATGGCTTCGCGGACGAGCGCCTTCATCTGCTCGAGTTGCTGGGGCGTGGGCTGCTTGTTGTCGTCGCCGAGCACCATACGCCGGACTTGCGTGGCACCGACATAGCTGGCCAGGTTGATGCCCGTGCCCTGTTTTTCGAGCCGCGCGAAATACTGGCGGAAGGTGCGCCAGTCAGGATTAATTCTGTAGTGGTCGTAGCCGGGGCGATCAGCAGCAATGATGGCGTCGTTGAGCGGCGCGATGGAACCACCTTCACCGGTGATCTCCGTGGTGATCCCCTGATAGATTTTCGAAGGCAGGCGCGGTTCGACGAGGATGGAGAGTTCGGACTGGCCGAGCATATCAATGAAGCCGGGCGCGACGACCTTGCCGGCGGCATCGATGGTGCGCTTGCGGGGCGCGGCGGTGAGGTTACCTATCGCAGCGATTCTGCCGTCGCGGATGCCGACATCGCCGGAGTACCAGGGAGAGCCGGTGCCATCGATGATGTGGCCGTTGGTGATGACGAGATCGAAAGCTGCAGTTGTCGATTGCGCTGGCGCTGATCGCGGGGTGGCGAAGAACAGCGCGAGCACGAGCAAGAAACTCAGTCTGTGAAGGCTCATCGGTTTCCTTTCTATAAAAGCCGGTGCTAGAAATTGTTCGATTCCCCGCCATGTCAGCTCTGGACCACTGCCGCGGGACGTCTTGCGAGGGCGCCCAGGGCAATCCAAATCCCCAGCGCCAGCCATTCGTACACCGTGAAATGGCCGGGGATCGCGGGGACGACTTTCATCACCAACATCGCGATGGCAACCAGCAAACCAAAACCGGCGACAATCCATTCGCCTGCCAACAGCCTCGACTGGCCCGGCAGTGTGCCCGAGCGTCCCATACTAAGGTAAGCGGCACAGGTCGCTGCCCATCCTATGGCGCAGGCGACCGAGCCGACCTCGGTGACCGGCACGAGGATCGCATCTCCCAGGAGCATACACGCAGCGGTGGTCAGTCCGATGCAGAGAACCGCGATTGACGGCGTTTGGTGCTGGGGATGGATGCGGCCAGCGCGGGCGTCGACGAGGCCGCGGCGTCCCAGAGCGAACAGCAGGCGGCTGGCGGCTACGAAATTTCCATTGAAACACTTGAACAGCGACAGCAGGGCAGCTGCGAGGATGACGTTGACAATCCAGTGTGAGCCGACCGCGCGTTGGAAGGCAACGGCGGTCATGAACTTCTGGCTGGTCAATTCATGCCAGGGCGCGACGAATGCTACCGCGGCGATGACGACTGTGTAGAAGAGAATGCCGACCAGGATAGCCATCCAGATGGCTTTCAGAAATCCCCGCCCACGAAACTCGGGAGTGGATTCTTCCGCGGCTTTGCTTACGGATTCGAATCCGGTCATGAAATACGGGACGATCTGAAGCACGAGCAGGAACGAAACCAGGGGCGCGTGAGTGAAGAGTGGCGGAAAGTTGTGCGGCGATCCTTTGCTTGCGCCGAGCGCGACGAACACTACGAACAGGGCGAGCGTGCCGAAGGATGTCCAGTTCTGGAAAGTTGCGCTGAGGCGGACGCCGCGGTAGTTCAGCGTGGTGAGCAACGCTGTGAGGCCTAGACCGATGATGAGGTGCGGGAGGTAGACTGGGCGTCCGGCGATGCGGTAGATTTCCAGCGAATCGATTGACGGAACAATGTAGCCGGCGATGCGGCCCACGGCCACGGCTTCCCAGGGGCAAACGATGAAGTAGGCGAGCATCATCATCCAGCCGGTGGAAAAGCTGATGGGGCGGGAAAAAGCTGCTGCGGTGTAGGCAATCTCGCCCGCGGCGTCTGGCATGGCGGCCACCAGCCTGCCATAAACCCATCCGATCGGGAACAGGAGCGCGCCGCCGATGGCGAAGCCCAGCAGCGCGCCCAAGGCGCCTCCGCGCAGCAGCCAGTCGTCCATAACCACCAGCCAGCCGACACCGACCATGGTTCCCCAGGCCAGCGTGAAGTAGTCGGTAAGACGGAGTTTGCGGGCTAGCTGTAACATGAGGACGAGTTCGATCCAGCGAGCGGAGTGGAGCGCGAATTATAAAGCATTGCGCGAGCGGAAGGTCTCCTTTCAGTCTGAAATTCGCAGCGTGCGTGGTAGTATCGACAATATCCTCGCATGATGCTGCAACCTGTGAACTTGAGCGCTGCGTTCCGCTGTGCCTTGTCACGACTCTTGAAAAACGGATGACAGCTTCGACCAAATTGCGTACACGCGTGCTCAGCGGCATGCGCCCGACCGGAAAACTGCATCTCGGCAACTATGTGGGCGCGCTCGATAACTGGGTGCGCATGCAGGATCGGTATCAATGCTTCTTTGAAGTGGCCGACTGGCATGCGCTGACGACGGACTACGCCGACACTTCGCGCGTGAAAGAGAATTCGCTGGAGGTGGCGCTCGACTGGCTTGCGGCGGGGCTCGATCCGGAGAAGTCCGTGATCTTCATCCAGTCGCACGTTCCGGCGCACGCCGAACTGCACCTGTTGTTTTCGATGATCACGCCACTGGGCTGGCTGGAGCGGGTTCCGACCTACAAGGAGCAGCGCGAGAACATCAAGGATAAAGATCTGGGAACGTACGGATTTCTGGGCTATCCCGTGCTGCAGTCGGCGGACATTTTGATCTACAAGGCTGATGTGGTTCCGGTGGGCGAAGACCAGGTCGCACACGTGGANNCCCGAGCCGCAGTCCTTGCTCACTGTCGCGCCTAAGCTTCCCGGCACCGATGGCCGCAAGATGTCGAAGTCGTATGGCAACACCATCCTGCTGACCGATCCGGAGACAGTGGTGCGGCAGAAGCTGAAGACGATGGTGACCGACCCGGCGCGCGTGCGGCGCTCCGATCCTGGAAATCCGGATGTGTGCCCTGTGGGCGATCTGCACAAGATTTTCAGCGATCGCGCTACCATGGACAAAGTGAACGCCGGCTGCCGGTCGGCGGGCATTGGCTGCATTGAGTGCAAAGGCTGGGCCGCCGATGCGCTGGTACAACTGCTGAATCCGATGCAGGAGCGGCGAAAGAAATTTGAGGAGAATCCGCGGCTGGCTTGGGATATTCTGGAGGCGGGCACGGAACGGGCGCGTAAGGCAGCGGCCGAAACCATGGACGACGTGCGCCACGCGATGGGAATGTCGCAGGCGTATGAGCCCACAGGTGGTGAACGATGAGAAGTGGCATGCGCAACAGAATCGTTACGCCCGAGGACAGCGCGCCGGAGCCTCTTGCGCCGATGCTCGTTGCAAATCCGCGCTCGGCGCCCATCAAACAATCAGATCCGCAGCCGGCGAAAAAAGAAGAGAGCGATTCTCCGTTTGCGGTCTCGGTAACCGACGTATACGAAGGCCCACTGGACTTGCTGCTCGATCTGATTCGCAAGCAGGACATCGATATTTACGACATTCCCATTGCTCGCATCACGGAGCAGTATCTGGCCTACGTCGAAGAGATTCGCGAGCTGGATGTGAATGTAGCGGCCGACTTTATCTATATGGCCGCGGTGCTGATTCACATCAAGTCGAAGATGCTGCTGCCCCGTGATCCGTCGGCGAAAGCGGAGGAGTTGGAAGATCCGCGCACGGAGCTGGTGAACCGGCTGCTGGAGCACGAAAAGTTCAAGTCGGCGGCGCAGATGCTCTTGCAGAAGCAGCAGATCGAAGACGCGGTGCTGACGAACCCGGCGCTCAAGGAATTCATGGACGCCGAAGGTACCGAGCCGGAGGTCGCGGCGGATATGATCGATCTGGTCAAGACGTTTCAGCAAATTCTAGAACGAGTCCGCACCCGGCCCGTAATCAACGTGGACGAAGAAACAGTTACCGTGGGCCAGATGATTGACTATTTGCGGCGGCGGCTGGCGCTGGAATCACGGCCCATCCGTTTGAAGCAGCTTCTCATGCGCGTGCCCTCACGGCAGGCGCTGGTGTGCATGTTTCTGGCGCTGCTTGAAATGGTGCGCCTGCAGGCAATTCAGGTTCGGCAGGACCAGATGTTCGGCGAGATTGCCGTGCGCAAACATGTTGGGTTCGACGCCATCATGACAGAGCAGGCGGCAGTCCGCGATGATTGGAGATAGAACAGTGATCAGTGGCCAGTTTCTGAGCCATCGATTTTGCTGACCACTGGCCACTGACCACTATGGGTTTAAAAGCTCAACTCGAAGCCATCATTTATGCGGCGGAGACGCCGATCACGCTGGAGCATATGGTCCAGCTCGTCAAGGAGTCCGTGGCTGCCGAAGGCGCGGCGGACGAGGGTGAGGTGAAGTCGCGGGTGCGGGCGGCACTGGAAGAACTGGTTGCTAATTACGCCGGACCTGACCACGGTGTCGAGATTCGCCAGGTGGCGGGCGGCTATCGCATGTCCACCAAGCCTGAGCAGCACGAGATGGTGCGCAGCTTTGCCAAGAGCCTGAAGCCGCCGATCCGGCTTTCGCTGCCGGCTCTGGAAACGCTGGCTGTGATCGCCTATAAACAGCCTGCCACGGTGCCGGAGATCAATGAGATTCGCGGCGTGGATTCCGGCGGCGTGATTGCTACTCTCTTGGATCGCAAGCTGATCACCACTTCCGGGCGCAAGCAGGTCATCGGGCGGCCGATCCTTTATAAGACCACCAAAGAGTTCCTGATGCGCTTTGGCTTGAAGGACGTCAACGAACTGCCCAGCATGGAAGAGTTCGAGAAGCTGGTNNATTGCCGCCGCCGGGATTGCTTCCCGTCGCAAAGCCGAGGAACTGATCAGCGCAGGCCACGTTAAGGTGAATGGGAACGTGGTGACGGAATTGGGGACCAAGGCGGACCCGGACACGGATCACATCCGAGTGGATGGAAAGCTGCTGCAAGGCGCGCAACACCACGTCTATCTGCTGCTGAACAAACCCAAAGGCTACGTCACTACCGTGAGCGATCCGGAAAACCGGCCCACGGTGATGCAACTGATCCGCGGCGTGAAGAAGCGCGTGTATCCCGTGGGACGTCTGGACTATGCCAGCGAGGGCCTGCTGCTTTTGACCAATGATGGCGCGCTCGCGAACAAGTTAATGAAAGCGGCGTCACAGGTGCCGAAAACGTACGTAGTGAAGGTTGCGGGGGCTCCGAGCAACGAAGCGCTGGAGAAGCTTCGTACCGGAGTTTCCATCGCGACCGAAGATGGCCGGCGGGTGCGGACTGCGCCGGCGGGCATTCGCCTGATTAAGGAAGCCAACAATCCCTGGTACGAGGTGACCTTGATCGAAGGCCGCAATCGCGAGATCCGGCGCATGTTTGAGAAGGTTGGACACCATGTGGAGAAGATCAAGCGTGTCCGCTACGGCCCGCTCACCCTCGATGTTCCACCCGGGCATTTCCGCGCCCTGACTCTGCAGGAAGTCGATCGCCTGCGCACCGCCTGCAACAAACCAATAGCGCGCACAAAGCCTTCCGTGGCATGATGAGCGGCAAGCATGAGCCGCTTCGTCGACATAGTCTCCAAGCCGGCCCGCGACATGGGTGCGATGAATGCTCCCAGCACAACGCCGGCAGCGATGGAGCGCCGGTCGCGCCTCATCAAACTTGATTCCAATGAGAATCCGTTTGGGCCTTCGGCGCGCGCTGTCGATGCGATGAGGGGGGCGCTGAACGCGGCGAACTTTTATCCTGACGATGATTGCAGCCAGCTACGCCACAAGCTGGCCGAACATCACGGACTGCCGCCGGAGCAGATGCTGGTCACGGCGGGCTCAACCGCGTTGTTGAGCCTGCTCTGCCAGACGCTGCTCGCGCCGGGGCTGAATGCGGTGACCAGTGAGCGTTCGTTCATTGTGTATTCGATGGCTGTGCAGGCGGCGGGCGCGCATCTGATCGAAGTGCCCATGCGCTCTGGCGAAGACGGCTTCGATCTTGCCGCGATTCTTGCCGCGA
>PLKR01000038.1 GCA_003140655.1 Acidobacteriaceae bacterium
CGCGAAGTCCTTCTTCTGGCGCCGGCAATTTCCGCCGGCGTAATGGCCTTCCGCCACGTCGAGCGCCGTGATCCTTGCGATCTCCGGCCGCGCCTTGTCTTCGCCACCACCAGCGATTCCCGGAGCGCTGCAGTCGTACTCCACCAGTGCCTGCGCGGCGGAAAAATTTCGTTCGTCCAGCCGCACGGCCGTCTCGAATTCCTTGCGTGTTTTCTTTGCCAGTGAGAGGCCGGAAAACATTCCGGCGTGCTCGGCTTTGCCGCCATAGGCCCGGCCGAGCCATTCGTGATACACGGAATTTTGCGGGTCGAGCGCGACCGCTTTTTCGGCATTGGTGATCGCGGCGTCGTGCTGCTGCATTTCGTTGTAGGTCTTCGCGAGCAGCAGGTAGATCTCAGCGTTCCGCGGATTGTTCGATGCGGCGGCCTGCAGAATTTTCGCAGCTCGGGAATAATCGCTAACTTCGTATGCCTGCCGGCCGGCGTCGAACCCTTCGTCCTGCTGCGAGCTCGTCGTCGCGGAAATTCCACGCGTCGAGCTTGCGCATGGGAGCAACAATGGCAGCAGAGATGATCCCACTGTCTTAGTTAGCATCCGGCCGGCCCCGCACGGAACTGGCGTCGGTGTTCATGATCTTTACCGCCATGCCATCCTTCAAGTCGAAGTCGCCCGGCAACGCGAGCATTTCGCCTTGCTGCAGCCCGCTGGTGACTTCGTAGTTGGTGGAATCGGCGATGCGCACGTGGATCTCGCGCTTTTCAAGTTTGGTCTTCTCGAAGTCGCCGCGCTTCACGACATAGACAAAATAGCGATTCCCTTCGGCCTCCACCGTGCCGCGCGGCACCGCCAGCACGTTGTCCCGCTCCTTGGAATTGATGCGCACGTTGACGTTGATGTTCGGAAGCAGCTCCAGCTTGACGTTGTTCACAGTGCATAGCAGCTCGCCCACGCTGCGCGCGCCTCGTGCCACCACTTGCTTGGGAATGGTTTCGGTTTTGCCCAGCCACACACGGTTCGGCAAGGCATCCCAGGTAATTTTCACCGGCTCGTCAGGCTCAAGGGCACCGAGCTCGGGCTCGTCAATAAAGGCACGTACACGGACTTGGCGCAAGTTGGCCATTTCCGCGAGCAAATCGCCGACTTTCACGTAGTCACCGGCCTTCACGGGCAAGGAGTACAACGTGCCGTCCGACGGCGCGTTGATATGCCCGTTGCGCACTTTCTCTTCCAGCGCTGCGACCTCGCTTTGCGCCTGCTGTACCAGCAGCGGCGCTTGATTCGTATCCAAATTTACACCGCGGTCGAACTCCTGCTTCGCGGCGGTCAGCCGCGTGACCTCGGCCTGGGCCCTGGTCAATTCCAGGTCGTTGGCCGAAAGTTCATCTTTCGTGGCGGCGTGCTCCGCGATCAGTCTGATCAAGGCTTCGTGGCTGCGCTGCAACCGGTCGCGTTGCGCTATCGCGGTGGCGAGGGCGCCCGCCGCCTGCGCGGCGGCATCCGGTCTTCCCCCACTCTGCGCCACTCTCAAATCATTTTGCGCCTGAAGTAATTTCGAGCGCGCCTGGGCCAGTTGCGCCTCGGCATCCTTCACGTTCAACTCGAGCAGCGGCTGCCCTTTTTTGACCGCTTGCCCCTCGGCAACGCGAATTTTCTCGACGAACGTGTCCAGCTGTGCGCGCATGACGAAGGGCGAGATGGGCTCAACCTTCCCGTTGCTGGAGATCGAAGCAATGATATTTTCGCGAATTGGCGTTACGGCGGAAATCTTCGCCACCGGCTGCCGGCCGCTCACCTTGATCAGAATGAGCGCCAGCACGGTCGCAGCCAGCAGGAAGATCAGTATCCGGTTTCGTAATCGGCGATCCATTTGTCGTTGTTTGTTGCTTCGTGCCCTTCGCGCAGCAACGCACGAGCACACTCGCGCTGCATGGCAATTCGTCCCAGATGCGTGGCTTGCTGGCCCACCGTCCGGTGGGCCTCAAAGAGGNNGCTGCTTTGGGCGTACACGTTACCTTGCTACTACGAAGGTTCGCGGTTGGAGGACGCCGCCATAGTTACGCCGGAGGAGCAGCGCCTTGGCCCCCACAAGCCTCCCGGCGGCTCGCTGCCATTTCTTCGATCGGATTGCCGCTTGGAACCTAGAATCGGCTTTGCCATCACACGGCATCGATGTTTTCCAGTAACATTTTAAGTGCAGCCGTTGTTACCTGGGAAAGTGCGTGCCTCTGGCGCGAGTGAAGGCCCCTCGATGATCGAAGTCCGTAACCTGTCGAAATATTTTCGAGACAAAAAACGCGGGGAGATTCGCGCCGTGGACGACGTCAGTTTTCGCTGCTTGCCGGGGCAAATTTACGGACTGCTGGGCGCGAATGGGGCCGGCAAGACTACCACGTTGCGCATGCTGGCCACTATCCTCGAACCCACCGGCGGCACGGCCATCGTTTGCGGTCACGACATCGTAGAGCACCCCGAAAAAGTTCGCGCCGACGTTGGCTTTCTTTCCACCGCGACGGCCCTCTATCCCCGCCTCACCGCCAGAGAGTTCGTGCAGTACTTCGGACGCTTGAACGGCCTGGATGACGCAATTCTGAAAACGCGTGTCGATAAAATATTCGATCGACTGGACATGAATGGCTTTCGTGACCGCCGCTGTGACAAGCTCTCCACGGGAATGAAGCAAAAGACCTCCATCGCGCGCACGCTAGTGCATGAT
>PLKR01000477.1:0-1060 GCA_003140655.1 Acidobacteriaceae bacterium
CCACAGCTTTTTCTCCAGCTTCAGTAGGGGGATGGGATGAATTCATTCCTCTTTGATCTTATCGCAAGCAGAGTGGAGGTTTCTTTGTGCCGGAGTTGTGAGTCGCGAGTTCTTAAGCGGCCCTGTGGATCGCGTTCAACTAGGACTTTCCTCTCTTGGGAAAATAGACTATTTACTGTTCAGTCATTAGGGGTACCCTCCCCCTGATCTCTTGGAGTCATTGTGTTAGCACGAAATTGGGAAATAATCTATTGGGCTCAATAAGTTACGGGCAAAATCTTGAGCCCCAATGACTTAGCCGGATTCCGAGGCGGCAAGAAACCCCGCTTCCGCCCGCACCTGCGGCGATGATCCACCATCAGGCTGTGGACGGCAAGGTTAGATGTCACATGGGAGGGGAGCTAAACGGAAATTTAGAGTTATCGCAAGTAGGTCTTACTTTGGGCTGTCGCCCGGGCCCGGGCACTTTTTCGTGTCGAGCGAATCCGCTTCCGCGTTGTGGTCGAGTGTGCGCGCATCACTGATGAAGGGGCGAATGTCGACAAAGGCTCAAGCGTGTTCCCAAAACGGAAAGCGGTTCGCCGATTGTGCCCCAGAAGATTGTGGGCTCATCGTAATGCCCAATAAGCTTGGATCGGGCCCGTGGTGTAATTGGCAGCACGTCAACCTGTCCAGTTGGAAGGTGTGGGTTCGAATCCCGCCGGGTCCACAGCATCCCTGACTTGGTAGGGGGCTGGCGGAGAGACTCGGGACAGGGAGTCTCTCCCATACCAAAAGTTACGTTGACTTGAGGCGGCGGGTCTCCGATAATGAGCTTATTAACTGGACAGGTTGACGGCCCCGAACTGGAAACGGTTCGGGGTTTTGCTTGGCGCGCTTCCACAGTACCCAGAAGAGCGCTAGCCGATGTTCAACCGTGTCGCCTGCTCGATCCGCGCCAGCGTAGTCTCCCGCCCCAGCACTTCCAGCGTTTCAAACAGCGGCGGCGCATTCTTCCGTCCGCAAACCGCGACGCGAATGGGCTGGAACATCTGCCCTGCCTTGACTCCCAGTTCCTGTG
>PLKR01000477.1:1200-7634 GCA_003140655.1 Acidobacteriaceae bacterium
GCCCGACGCACAATCGGCAGCAACCGTCCGCTTAAATCCTCCACCGCCAAGCCGCGAATGTGCTCCGCGTTAAGCCACACCGCTTTCGGATCGAACGCCTCCTCCGGAGTTGCAGCCGGCTCCTTGAAGTTCACCACCGCGTTCGACCGGTTGATGCCTTCCAGTGAGAAGGCGTCAGTGAGTTCCTGCAGAGTCATATTCTCGCGGTCGTTCTTTGGCGACCAGCCCAGCAGGCAAAGAAAATTGATGAAGGCCTCGGAAAGAAATCCGGCGTCGCGGTAGGTGGTGACGCTGACCACCGAACCGTGACGGCGCTTGGAAAGTTTGGTGCCATCGGGTGCGACCAGCAGGGGCAGATGAGCGAACTGAGGCGGCGTGAAGCCGGCCGCTTCGAAGATCAGCACGTGCTTGAAAGTATTCGTGAGATGGTCCTGGCCCCGAATAATGTGAGAGATGCGCAGGTCGGCGTCGTCGGCGCAGGAAGCAAGGTGGTAAGTCGGCATGCCGTCGGAACGCAGCAGCGCAAAGTCTTCGATGTCCGCGGCGGACTTCACCTGCTCCCCGTAAACCGCGTCGGTAAATCGCACAACCCCGCCCTCGCGTGGCACGCGAAAACGCAACGCAAACGGCTCTCCCGCTGCGGCGCGGCGGTCACTCTCGGCACGCGAAACTTCGCGNNTAGGCGAGGCCTTTCTCGAAGATCGTCCACGCAGTCTTGCGGTGCAGGTCGATGCGCTCAGACTGTTTGTATTCTTCGTCCCAGCTTAGGTTCAGCCACTTCAATCCTTCGAAAATCGAAACTACCGAGGCTTGGGTGTTACGTTCAACATCGGTGTCATCGAGCCGGAGGATCATGGTGCCGCCGTTGTGGCGGGCATACAGCCAGTTAAAGATGAAGGTGCGGGCGCTGCCCACGTGCAGAAATCCGGTAGGCGACGGCGCGAAGCGCACCCGCGGCTTCGAGAATGACGTGGATTCTGGCATGGTTGGCCAAAGTCCGATGGTACGGGGCCGAGAAAAGTATCGTCAAGCCAGCCCGGAGAGCAATCGCTCGCTTAAGTAATTGATTCCACGTAACTAGGGTCAGGACACTGTACTTAAATCCTGTTGTGCTCGCACCCCCGCCTGTGAAAACATTAGTGATCGGCCTTCTCCCACGGTGCTCACTCAGATCTTCGCGGGAANNCGGGTGTTGTTGCCTTATTGCTGTGCCTGCTGTTCACCTACCTCTACCAGCAGAGCCGCCAGGCCTATTTCCGCGCCTGGCAGATTGCCTGGGCCTGCTATTCCATTCACTGTGCGCTCGATGCATTCCGCTACTACTATCCACCCGCGACGGCTGCGGTCTTTCTTGGCTCGTTGTTTTCGGCGGCGATGGGCGTGAGCATCTTCGTCTCGACGCGCTTGACCCGCGGACCTTTTCGCTTCCGCTGGTATGACTGGGCCCTGGCTTTGGTAGGAACGGCCGCGGCCTGCATCGATCTGCGTATTCACCTATTAGGAGACTCACTTCACACGGGACAGGGTCCGCTTAGTCTGGAAGTGATTTTTTTGAGCGCGGTGCTGCTGTATTGCTCGGCAGCTTTCTACCTGCACGCTCACCGCAAGGGCTCGGTCGCCTTCCAGTTGCTGGCTTTTTCGTTGGCACTTTGGGCGGTGCTGTTGGGTGCCATTCAGTCGAACAATCCCTGGATGGAGATGTTTGGCAGTGTCGGTCACGTCCTCGGCCCGGTGCCGCAGATGCTGCTGGGCATCGCGATGGTGATGGTGCTGTTTGAGAACGAGCGCAACGCCGTGCAGGAGAATACCCTCGCTCTTTCCACACTGGGAGTGGATCCCCGGCGCTTGCTCTCGGCTGATGATTTGCTGCCCAGCATGCAGTCGGCACTGGACCGGCTGGCGGGCGCCTTATCCGCGCGGCAGGCGGCCATTTACATCTCGGAACGCTGGCGCGGCCTGCTGCCCTCCGTGGAGCGCGGATTTTCTTCGGAATTCCTCGAAGTTCTGACCAGGACCGGTGCCGGCGAGTACGTCTGCGAACTAGCCTACCGGCAGGGCGGGCTGTTCACGGTGCATGACGTGGCCCATATGACGGAGCCGCTGCCGATCGGCTCGTCCGGGACGTTTGCCGATTTCAAAAAGGTTCTCACCGATGCCGGGATTCGCAATCTCACCGCCGTCAGCCTGCAAACCCGCGAGTACGCGTTCGGGGTGATTTTATTTCCTCACGCCCAGCGCAATGCGTTCGGAGCGTCCGGTCCGCGGTTGATGGTGGGACTTGCTCTGCAACTCGGGCTCACGCTCGACAATTACCTGATCGCGCACGACGCCCACCGGCGCACCCAAGAGTACGAGTTGCTCACCGAAATCGGGCAGGCCATCAGCTCACGGCTCGATCAGGATGAAGTGTTGCGCACCATCCACACCGAGTTGGGGCAGATTTTCAACACCAGCGACTTCTACATCGCTTTTCAGGAGGGCGATGAAATCCGCTTCGAACTGGAAGTGGAGGATGATCGCACCCTGCCCAAGCGTTCGCGGAAACTGGAGGATGCCTTCACTGAGTATGTGATCCGGACCGGGCAGCCGCTCCTCATACGGTCCGACCTGGAGAAGACGCGAGCGCGTTTAGGCGTCACTTACCGGCCGGACCATCCCGCCAAGTGCCTGTGCGCGGCGCCTATTCTGCTGAGCAATAAGCCGGCGGGAGTCATGGTCGCCATGAGCACCGAACGGGAATTTGTGTTCGAACAGCGCGATCTCGACGTACTCATGACCGCCGCCGGACAGGTATCGGTTGCGGTGGAAAACGCGCGCCTGTTCGCCGACGAACAACGGCGTTCGCGGCAGTTGGCATTCCTCAACAACATCTCGCGCACCGCCATTTCCAGCGACGACCCCGTGCACATGCTGGGTCAGATTGTCGGCGAGATCCAAAAGAATTTCAGCTTTGATCACATCGGTATCGGCCTGCTCGACTACGGAACCAAGGAAATCGAAATCAAAGCCGAAGCCGGGGCTACGGCCCATGCCATGGGCAAACGGATTCCGTTGGGGATCGGCATTCTGGGGCGGGTGGCACGCACCGGCGAGCGCGCCCTGGTACATAACGGCGTGGAAGGTCAGATGGGCGCAATTCTGCTGGAATCACGGTCCGTCCTGTGCATTCCCATCACCTATGGCGAGACTCTGCTGGGCGCGCTGAACATCGAAAGCCGCAGCGAGAGCGCCTTCTTGCCGCAGGACGTTCTCATTCTCAATACCCTGGCTGACCTTTTGGCTACNNTTATCAGCGGAGTGGAAGCGCGCTTCGCGCTCTGGACGGCCCTTCTCCGTTGTGCTGATTGACCTGGACAAATTCAAGGAAGTAAACGACACCATGGGCCACTTCGAAGGCGACCTGGTGCTGGCTCGCGTGGGACGTCTGTTGGAGCAAAAATCCCGGCAGTCGAACGTGGTGGCGCGCTATGGCGGAGACGAATTCATCGTCCTCATGCCCGAAACCGGCCCGGAGCAGGCCCAAGTGCTGGCCGAGCGCTTGCGGCAGTGGATTACCACGGACCCGATGTTGAGCGAGCACCACATCACCGGCAGTTTCGGCGTGGCCAGTTTCCCCACCCACGGCTTCTCCATCGAAGACATCATCCGCGTCGCCGACGCGGGCATGTATGTTTCGAAACGTTCCGGCGGCAATCTGGTCTCGGCGGCCGAGGAGTTGGCCGCTGGCGAGGAGTTCGCCGCTCAGCGGCAGCAGATTTCTTCCTACATCGAGGGCTTTCTGCAGCGCGAGCATAACGGGCCGGAGCATCTCGAAGAACTGGCTTCGATGCTGGTGAAATTCTGCGGCGGCGAAGAGGCTTGCAACGTGCCCCTGTTGAAGGAATCGATNNTATACGGAGATTCTGGCGCGGGCCCTCCGCCTGTCGCCAGAAGAAACCGCCGATCTGGTCTATGCGGCGCGCATCCACGATGTCGGCAAGATCTTCGTGCCCGAACGCATTTTGAACAAGCCGGGGCCGCTCACCGACGACGAGTTCTTCCTGATAAGGATGCACGCGCAAGTCGGAGCCGAGATCGCCGGCATCTTGCCGCACAGTGCCATGATGCGCCAGGCCATCGCGGATCATCACCAGCGTTTCGATGGCACTGGTTATCCGGATGGCGCCAAAGGCGAGCAGATTCCTTTGTGGGCGCGCATCATTGCCCTCGCCGATGCCTACGCCAACATGCTCACCGAGCACTCCATCGCTGCCGCGCGCACGCCCGACCAGGCTCTCGATGAGCTAGCCAAGATGAGTGGCACGGGTTTCGACGGAATGCTGGTGCGCTTGCTATTGCGTGAGTTGAAGTCGGAACGGGCTTCATCGGCAAAAGATAGTTTCTAAGGCCCCCAAAGATGGCCGTTCCGGGTAGCTGGTGTAATTGCTGTTAACGACAGCTATCCTGGGTTCGCCCTTATTTTCCATCTGGATAGGGGCATGCTTTCTTCGCGCAAAAGGCCGCCAGCGGCGGCCTTCTGCTTTTTCGAGCGCTTCCGACTCACTTCGAGTCAATCACACCAAACGTGCCAGCGAGATTGTTGTATGGACCGGCGGTGAAGAAGAGTTGGTTGGTCCGGCCGTTGTTTGCCGTGCCTCCTCCGAACTCAATCCCCCAGAGCTGGTCGATGGCGATATCCTTGCCATCCGAGTCTTTGACTGCGCCCACGAACTGGCCGGTTTCGAGATTAAAGGCGTTGATGGTGCCGCTGTTCGTGTTGTTCGAGACCAGCAGAGTGTTGCTGAGCGCCCCAAAATTCTTCGGCGCTACGGCGAAGCCCCAGGGTTGGTTCAAGGGCTTGCCGTGGGCGAGTGTTCTTAAGAATGTTCCGTCCTCCTGGAAGATGTCGATTTGGCCGCTCGGAGCTGTCGATGCAAGGGCAAACGATACATAGACCAATCCACCCATGTCCTGAATGCCGAACGGCCCGTAGCCGGACGGCAGTGCGGGGTCGGTGAAGGACTTGACAAGGTTGAAACTTCCGTCGTACACGTCGACTTTGTTGTTGGCGAGGTCGGCGGCATACAGGAAATTTCCCGAAGGCTTGCTGGTAATTGCCAGGCCGGTGTAGACGGCGCCGGACGTCGAGTTATTCACTGCGATGATCGCATCATTGGGATTGGTCTCCGGAGCCCAGCCGCTGATGGTCCCGTCCAAAGTCGCGAACAGGAAGGGCGAGTTCCATCCCCCTAGCTGAAAATCTGACGACGCGTTGAACACAATTCCGGTTGGTTGACCCGGGCCTGCGCCGGTTGCCGATGGAATCAATACCTCCAACCCCTGCTTGACGCCCTGGCCGGTGTAGAGTGTGGACCAGCCTGAGCCTTGATCGCTGACCCAGAAGGGTCCACCTGGGCCGTAAGCAAGGCCCCAGCCGTTCACCTGCAGAGGGTCGACGTGTTTTGCCGCTCCTACTTGATTCGAAACCAGGTTCGTGAGTTGATACTGCGCGAGGGCTGCGCTTGAAACCAACATTACGGCGAGCCCGAGGCAAATCGTGAGAGCAATCTTGCGACGCTGCATAACAGAATCCTCCTTGGATTGAGCGAGCCGGAGTAGAGAGCCAAGTAAGTTGCGGGGTGGAACGACGGTCAATATGACAATTTCTCTATCCTGCTGTCGATTCGAATGCTAGGTCCGCGGCTGCGGCCAACTTGTCAACAGGATGTCATTTGTTTGCAAAAGTCTTGTCGGCGAGTGCAGCGTCGAATCAGGGGCGTACCGTCAACAAGCGGAAACTATGCGATTGGCGCTAGCGGTTGAAAAATCGCGATAGCACGTGACTCGAGAGCAACGCGGTAGTGTTGAGCTGTACGAAGCTCAAATGAGTGCATTGGCGATTTTGAGTCAACCGAGGAAGCGTTCTGTTGTCCAGATTTCAAAGTCACGACCTGGGCATTTTGCATCGATCTACCAGCATCGATCCGCCGTTTGCCAAATTGATCCGGGGTAGCTGGTTTTGCTAAGGTCGTCGTTATGTCCGAGCGTTCTACCGAGCAGATACGCGAATTGGTCGACTCCCTTTATCGCGTAGATTCGGGACGGATCCTGGCGACTCTGATCCGCTTGCTCGGTGATTTTGATCTTGCCGAGGAGGCGATGCATGAAGCCTTTGCGGCTGCGCTGAGCCTGTGGCCGAGGAGTGGAGTACCCGATAGCCCCCGACCATGGTTGATTTCGACGGCCCGATTCAAAGCCATTGATACTCTTCGGCGACGGGCAAGATTTGATGCGTCTCAAGACGAGCTGGCGCGATATCTCGAAGCGCAATCGATTTCGGCGGAAAGGTCCAGTAAAAATGAAGAGGACAGCCTTGAGTATGATCGGCTTGAAGATGACCGGCTGCGCCTGATTTTTACCTGCTGTCATCCGTCTCTAGCGCCGGAAGCGCGCGT
>PLKR01000614.1 GCA_003140655.1 Acidobacteriaceae bacterium
AGATCGTCGATGACTTCGATGATCTTGCCAATATCGTCGGCGCGCTGTCCCAGTGCCCCGATGATTTCTCCCGAGGAAGTGATGGTTGCGTTGATGCGGTTCAGGCCGTCAGTGGCCTTTTCCATGGTGGTGATGCCGCTGTGCACTTCTTCCCGCGAACGGTTCGAGATGTCCAGGAGCACCTTGGCCGTATCGGCCACGCGCTGGATGGAAGCCACCATCTGGTCGATGGATGCCGAGGTCTCGCTCACGCTGGAAGCCTGCACCTGTGTGCTCTTCACCATGTTCTGCANNTCGCGCACGCTGCGCACCAGCCGGCCCAGACCTTCCACCATCCGCGCGAAGGCGTTGCCCAACGTGTCTTGCGGGGAGCGCGGCTTGACCTGGACCGTAAGATCTCCCCCGGCAATCGACTCGGAGACGCCCGCCATCTCTTTGAGATAAGTAACCATCTTGGCGAAGCTCCGTGCCAGTTCTCCAATCTCGTCGTCGCGCTTCACATCGATGCTGTGCTCCAGATCGCCGGTGTTGCCGATTTGCCGCGAGATCTGCATCAGGTTGGTCAGCGGTTCGGTGATCGACTTGGCGGTGGTGATGGCGACCCAGATGCCCACAACCAGCGCGACTAGCGTGCTCACGATGGAGAAGAGGATGGTCAGCGCACTCGCTGCCGCATCCGATCTGCGCCGGGCTTCGACCAGTTTGCGGTTTTCCCCGTCGGCCACATCGAGCGCGTCCGTCGAATTCTTCACCCAGGAGGAAGCGTCTTTCTGAAGGTAATAAATCTGCAGTTCGGCAACCGTAGCGTTGCCTGAATCCACGTCCTTGCGTTTGTCGATCAGAGGCTGCGCGAATTCCTTGCCCCAGGCTTGTTCCAGTTGTTCGACCCTGTCCAGCGCCGATTTCTCCTGATCGGAGTTGGCCAGCGATCTGCCCTGTTGCAGTTTTTCATGGAGCGTGCGCAGGCCCGCATTCATGAGTTCCACTTCCCGGGTGTCGCCGCTCAAAAGGTAGTTGCTCAGGTAGAGGCGGTTCTGCATCATCTGGAAGCGCACCTGGTTGGTGGCGTCCGCCAACTCGAGCGAGGCTCTGGCCGCGTCCTTGGCGGCGTGCTCTCTTTGCACTGCCACCAGGTTCACGATGAACAGCACCGCCACCATGCTGAGGATGATTCCGAAATTCTTATACAGCTTTTTGCCGATCGTCATGCCGTTTTCTCCCGGCCGCCTATTGCGCCATGCCCTATTGATGAGCTTCGAACTTGAAATCCACGATGCCCGAGGTCTCTCCCGCCGTGGGCTCAAAACGCCACTTCCTGACTGCGTCCAGCGCGGCATTCGCCAGCACTGGGTGCCCGCCCACTACCTTGGCGTCTTTCACGGTGCCGTTCGGCGCGACCACGACCTGCACTTTCACCGAGCCCGTGAGGTTCATTTTCCGAGCCAGTTCGGGATACACAGCCTGCACCTTGCTCTTAACCCTCCGCGCGATTTCGCCTTGTGCATCCTGCGCTCGAAGCCCTGCAAGCCCAGCCCCACCCGCCATCGCCATAACGGCCAGCAACACTCCGGTCCGCCGTAAAGACACAGTTCCTCCCTGGCAATAATCCTGGTGATGCCATTGGAGCAACGCCGGGGCCACGGTTCAGATTTTGAAAAAACCAAGGTAATCCGCCCGATATGTCTGAGAAACAAAGACTTAACGTAATTGTGGCAGCCCCTTCTGAGGTGCGGTTCAGCATTAGCCTTGTCTCATCGCCTGCTTCGCACTCCATCGATTCTCACACTGAGATCACTCACCTCGTTTTTCTCGGGATTTGACACCTTAGGCACCTATTGACCCATTTCACTTGACTCAAATTGAGATGGCGGGATAGTTTTCCATTAGATTCAATCACTTGTGAGAATCGTGAAAACCTGTGCCGGAAGCTGGTAACGCTCTGAAGATGGCCGGAGGCGATTCGACGCCGACGCTGTCGCCGGAAGGCCGTGCCCTGCCCAATTCCGACGATGCCTTTCAGAAACTCCTCCTGCGGATCGCCGCCAAGGCTGCGGAACGCGCCGGCGCTGCCTCGCTAATCCAGCTCTTTTGCCGCTCCAGCCGCGAGTTCTTCCAGGTTAGCGGCGTTTATTTCTGGCGTCGTCACGCGGGTGACGAGCTCGTTGGAGAACAAGCCGACGGCAAGCTCGCCGAGCGGTTCATCGGCCTCCGGCTGCTGCCCCAACAGAGCGCCGTCACGGCAGAAGCCGTGCGCCGGCGCCGCACGATCTTCGTCAATCAAATGCCGTCGAGCCCGACCTTCCCCGCGGCGCGCCAGTTTGAGGCCCGCTCCCTGATGGCCGCTCCTCTGGTGGTCTTCGATGAAGTCATCGGCGCGGCGACGTTTTTGCACGACTCCGAAGAGGGATTTTTTAATGAGGACCTCGCCGCCAAGGCCACTATCCTGGCCGGGCAGCTCGGCAGCTTGCTGGAAGCAACCCGGCTCGGCGAAGCCTCGCGCGAGGAACATCGGCGGACCGAGATCCTCGCCGAGGTCGCGACCGCCCTGCACGGAACTCCCGACGTAGCCGCCGTCATCGAGGCCCTGGCGGATCGTCTCCGGCTTCTGTTGCGTACGCGTTTGGTCTCGGTTCTTCTGCGCCGCGAGGGACCCTTCGAACTGCGCGCCGTGTCCGCCGAAACTCCCCAGTTGGCAAATTCCTTCCGGGCTGGACATGACCGCCAGACCATTCGCTTCGCCGCCGATCTGGCGCAACGCGCGGTTTCCGCCGGAGAGGCTATTACCATCTCCATCGGCGGCGAGCTGCACTCGCTCGGCAGCCTGGTCTCTCCGGGAATGCTGATTGCCGCGCCCTTCCGCACTTCGCGCACCCAGGGCGCGATCCTCGTCTATCCGCGACACGTCGGAGTCTTCACCGCCGAGGAGAAGTCGCTGGTCTCGGCGATTGCCGGCTTCGGGGCGGTCGCCGTGGCTCACGCCGAACTGTGTGCCACCGCGCAAGGCCAGGCGCACGAATTGCACCAGTTGCTCGAGATCTCTTCCGAGCTCAGTTCCAGNNGACGAGCAGTTTCGGGTTCGCTGTGCCGTCACGCGGGGTGAGTCGCGGCGCGTGGACACCGTTTTCCCGGAGGGCATCGCCACCCGCGCCCTGCGCGCAAAAGAAGTCTTCTGGTCCGATGACGTCCGGCAACTGGCCGGCGCGAACCTGGAGGTTCTCGCGCAATACGAGGCGCGGCAGTTGCTGGCGGTTCCTCTGTTGGGCGCCGATGGGAAAGTGCTCGGCATGTTTGGGGTGCTTGATCGTCTCGACGAAACCGGCATTTCCCAGCAGGACATTCGCCGTGCTCGCGCCCTTGCCGCCCAGGTTTCGGTNNGCCCTTACGCAACTGGCGCGCGAGATTGATGGCCTGCTGCGCCTGCCCGATCTCGCCGGCAAGTTTGTCGAGCGCGCCATCGCATTAGCCGGAGCCCATGCGGGTGCGGTCGCTCTGTTCCAGGATGGACGATTGCAGATAGTCGCGCTGCATCCCCTGCCCCCGCCAGCAACCACCAGCCCGGATCCACACGATCCAGATCTGTACAACCCAGATCNNTAATGACCACACTGCTGCGCCGAACGCCGTCGCCATCCGCGCCGAAGATCGCGTCCTGCCGCAGCGATTCGCGCAGGCTCTTTCCGAGTTGGCCGCGAAGCGGCCGGAAAGCATCGTCTCTGGCGCCGCCGCCGAACTGCTTGATCCCGACCTGGCCTTGAGTTTAGGCTGGCACGACTTGGTGGTGGTTCGACTTCCCGCTCCCAACGGAGACCTGGCTGGTTTGCTGTGCCTCTCGGGACGCGCCCGTCCGCTCGCGGCCGAAGATCGCGATCTGCTGGAAGCTATTGCCGGCCATGCCGCGATGGCCCTGGAAAACGCGCGCCTGTTCACTCGCATCGAACAGTCGAACCGCCACTGGCTGGAAATCTTTGACGCCATCACCGACTTCATCGTGGTCCACGATGAGTCCGGCAAGGTCCTGCGCGTGAACCGCTCGCTGGCCGCCATGATCGGGGTTGCCCCCAGCGAACTGATCGGCGTCAACATGCGCGCTCTGCTGGCCCTGACCAGCGAAACCGCGCTTTATTCCTGCCCTTTTTGCCGCGCCATGGGCGAAGACAGCGACGAATTCGTTCATGCCGCTCCGGATCGCACTTATCTGGTTTCAACTTCGCGCGTGCACGACGCTTCCGGCGAAGGCTTGCAAACCATTCATGTGCTCAAGGACATCTCCGACCGCCGCGAGGCCGAGCGCCGTTACCGCGAACTGTTCGACAACATCCAGGAGGGATTATTCTTCAGCACACCCGAAGGCCGCTTTATCGAAGTCAACGATGCCCTCGTGGCGATGCTGGGCTATTCCAGCCGTGAAGAACTCCTGCAGGTTGATATTCCCACCCAGATCTATCTTTCTCCTGAGGAGCGTGACCGCCACGTCGAGGCCATGGAAAAAGATGGCTACATGCGTAATTTTGAGGCCACGCTCCGCCGCAAGGACGGCTCTCCCATCTACGTCCTCATCAACGCCTTCGGCATGTACGACAATCTGGGGCACTTGGTGCAGATTCGTGGCCTGATGCTGGATGTCACCGGCCTTCACACCTACCAATCGGAGCTGCACCGCGAACGCGACTTCTCCGGCAAGATCCTCAGCAACACTCAGAGCTTCATCCTGGTATCTGATACCGCCGGCCTCGTCAGCTACGCCAACCGCCGCTGGTATGAAGCCGGGTTCGAGCAGCGCGAACTCCTGGGCCGTCCACTGTTGGAACTGGCTGCTCCCGGCTACGTCCGTCCCTTGGCGGATGCGCTGCAAGTCACTCTGCGCGGTGGACAGGTCGACAATCTGGAACTGCAGATCATGCGCCGCAACGGTCACGCCGGTCAGTTCTCCGTCAACCTCAGCCCCATGCGCGACGAACCGGGCAACATCAACAGCATCGTGGTGGTCATGACCGACATTACCGACTCCGCCGAACTGCGCGACAAACTGGTTCACGCCGAGAAAATGGCAGCCGTCGGACAATTGGTCTCCGGCGTCGCTCACGAAGTAAATAATCCATTGACTGCGATTCTCGGTTTTGCAGATCTGCTCATGGGGAATCCCGAGATTCCGGAGTCCGCGCGGAAAGACCTGCGCGTCATCCTGCAGGAAGCGCAGCGCACCAAGCAGATCGTGCAGAACCTGCTCAGCTTTGCCCGCCAGATGCCGCCCCAGCGCAACCCCGTGCAGCTCAACATGATCCTGCGCCGCACCATCCAGTTGCGCTCTTATGACTTCAACAGTCATGGAGTCGAAATCATCGAACACCTCGACGAGGGATTGCCCGATGTCATCGGCGACGCTCACCAACTGCAGCAGGTTTTCCTCAACATCCTGAACAACGCCTACGACGCCGTGCACGAAATCGGCCGTCCCGCNNCGCATCGAGATCATGTCCACCAAGTCCGGCGATGCCGTCGAAGTTTCTTTCCGCGACAACGGGTACGGCATTTCTCATCCCGATCGCATTTTCGATCCCTTCTTCACCACGAAGGAGGTCGGCAAGGGAACCGGCCTCGGCCTCAGCATCTGCTACGGCATCGTGAAGGAGCACGGAGGCGAGATTCTCTGCCATAACAACACCGATGGCGAGGGAGCCACCTTTATCGTCCGCTTTTCCGCAGCGCCCCACACGGCCTCTCTCAGCGTGGCCGCAGGAGTGATACAAACATGACAACCTCTGCCATTCAACGAGCCCTTCTACCTGTTCTGCTCATCGAAGACGAGCCTTCCATCATGGCTCTGGTCAGCGCTACTCTCGAGCGCAGCGGCTATGACGTCGTCTGCGTCGAGTCCGGCGCCGAAGCACTGCTCCTGCTCGAAAAAGGCCAGTTTCTGGGCGTGGTTTCCGACATGCGCACGCCCGGCGGCGTCGACGGCGCCCAAGTGCACACCTGGATTTCCGCCAATCGCCCCGATCTTGAGAACAAAGTCGTCATCATTACCGGCGACTATGCCAACGAAGAAACGGTCACCGTCCTGCGCCAGATCGGCGCTCTTTATCTGGAGAAGCCGTTCCGCGTGCAGGATCTCATTTCCGCCGTCGAGAAAACTATGGGGAAAGCCCGGTGAGCGCCGCGCCCAGCAAACCGCCTCTAAGCAAGGCCGCTTTGAGCAGAACCGCTCTGAGCCGCGAAGACCTTCGCGTCCGTCTCTTGATCGTCGACGACGAGCAGAGCATCCGCAAGCTCTGCGTCACCGTGGGCGAGGCCCTGGGTTTCATCTGCCTCGAAGCCGAAAGCGGCGACTCCGCCCTGGTCCTGCTCGAAGAGCAGCCGGTTCACATGATCCTCAGCGACATGGTCATGCCGCACATGTCAGGCCTCGA
>PLKR01000411.1:0-2098 GCA_003140655.1 Acidobacteriaceae bacterium
GTGCGGTAAGTTCATCATTATACATAAGTTCCCTGCCACCATCCGGCTTGCTGTTCTGCGGACGCGCCAGACAGATCAGGCTGCAGGTCGCGCGTACCTCAAATCCCAAAGCACCGCGAGATTCTGCACGACAATTTCAGGAGTGGAGACCGGCGACAAGAGGAAGTTCTGAAAATCGCTTCGGTCAAAATCGAACCTGGAAACCCGGATATACCCCGAGGGCGTGATCCAGTAGGGTTGGTACTCGAGCGATGCAACAATATCTCGAGTTCGCTCATTTCGATGTGCCCGCGGCAGAACCTCGCACACGATGAAAGGCCGATCTCTTTTGATGACTTCCCGCATGCCGGCTAGAACATCCGCCTCGAAGTCCTCAACGTCGATCTTGACCAGGTCCACCTGCATGGGCCGGCGCTTTTCATAGTCGTCGAATCGCATAGTCTCCACCTGAATGCGAGGAGAGTTCCTTCTCGCCTGCCAGCCGTCTGCAACCAGCGTCCCAGAGCTGTCCAGGTCTTTCCCTTCCGCGCGTTTCTCTTCCCAACCGGGCAGGAAAAAAGTGGCCTTCCCGCACCGATCGGCCAAGGCAAGGTTTTCGCAAACGATACGGTCTTCCAACCGGTTCAGCGCGACGTTTTGCCTAAGCCCTTCGTGGATCTGCGGGACTGGCTCGAAAGCTACCACCCGGAGCTTCGGATTCCACAGCGCGCCTAATATGGAATAGAAGCCGTAGTTCGCTCCCACATCGATAAACGTGGCGGATCGCTCGAACAGGAACCGCAGTGTGCGGGAGGTTTCGGGCTCGTGGCCATCCAGTCCGTGCCAGAAGAGAGCGGTCGCGATCCAGGTACCGCAGTCCCTCGCGATTTTCATGGTCTGGCCGTTGGGCAGCCGAATCGCCGCGCTGTCCTTGTGCACCCTCCGTTGAATTTGAGCGGCTAAACGAAGGCAAACAGAACGCAACGGTCTTGCGATACTGGCGAGAAACAAACTGACATAGTGATTGTCGCGGCAACGCTTCAGGAATACGGTGACGCGACTATTCACGATTCAATCTTCCTGCACCAGTTCGTTCAAACATTTGTTGGCGGATTATAACAACGCGGCGGCTAGTTCGCGCGGTGATTCCAGTGTTGTCGGGCAGTCTCGCAAAGAGCGCGAGTGGGATCTTGAATAGTGCCGAGTGGGGTCAGATCCAGATGAAGAAAATCAGAGATCGATCTGGCTAAATCATTGAAATCACAAGGCTTATCGAAAAACGATCTGTGTCGGACTCGCTAAAATATTGTTTCTAAAGTACTTAGCGGTAAAATATTGGATTTACAGGATTTAGCTCGCGATTCGTCGAGCAAAAACCCTTTGAATCCGGCGAGGCCGCTCTCAAAATCTTGATCGACAGGAACTTGTGGGATCGACACCGCTTCGGTCTAAATGCGGCGGTGCCCTCGGTTATGAAAGAGCAGATGTTCGCGCCTTGGCGTGAGGGGTGCTTTTACAAGCTTAGAGTACGATTCGCGGAAAAGATGTGACGGATGACCTGGGAACGTCTGTGAAAAGGCTCGCCCACTTCTCGTTCAAAGAGCGCGCGGGAAATGAGGCACCCGGCGCTACAGGCGCTGAGTTAATCGCCCAACCGTCTCTATTCAAACATCAGAGCGCAGTTACTGCAGCCAAACCGCACGTGCGAGGCGCGCGAGACTAAGCCCGTTCTGTGCGCAGAACNNTTCGGGATGCTGGTGCGCCTGTGCCCAAAGTAACCCTTCATGCCGGACCAAACCAAGCCAGTTCGATCCGCGGTATCCCGCTCATCTGCGGGGAGTTCCGAGGGTTCGGCGGAACCGGAGAAGGAGCAACTTTCTTCCCGCCAAGGGGTTCGATCTAGTGTGAGTACTGCCGCCATGGACCGGGGGGTTCTGATGGCCGCGCTAGGACCGCGCCCAGCCGGCAATTTCGAACCAGCAATGGCCGGCGCCGAAGGCTACACCGACGCCGAGGTCATGCTGCGGGTGAAGGCGGGGGACCAGTCCGCTTTCGACTTCCTGGTGCAGAAGTATCGCCGGCCACTGGTAAGTTTTATGTACCGGATGGCGCGCAACAC
>PLKR01000411.1:2106-12943 GCA_003140655.1 Acidobacteriaceae bacterium
CATGCGCGCGACACGCGCAAGGAGCGTCCGGAGGTCACAGTCAGCCTGGACGAACCGGATGAGGAAACGGGCACGACGATGGACGTGGCCGACGGTACGATGACGGCCGAAGAATCTCTGGTGCGGCGGGAGCGGATGCTGGCGATCCGGAGCAAAGTGGAAGCCTTGCCAGAGCGCCAGAAACTGGCGGTGATTATGCACAAGTACCAGCAGATGGATTACAAGCAAATTGCCGACGTTTTGAAGTTGAGCGAGTCGGCGACAAAATCGTTGTTGTTCCGAGCGTATGAGACTTTGCGGGAACAGTTAAAAGAATTTGTATGAAAAGGNNTAAGGGGAGCACGGTTATGAAGTGCGAGGAGATTCGAGAAGTGATGCCGGACCTGGCGTCCGGTCTGATGGAAGTGACGCCGGAGATCGACGGACATCTGGCGGGTTGCGGCGCGTGCGCCGGAAAGCTGGAAGAGTTCAGGCAGACGATGGCGTTGCTGGACCAATGGCAAGCTCCGGAGCCGTCGCCGTATTTTGATNNGGAGACGAGGTCGCGGTGGTCGAACCTCAGACACAATCGGCGGGGCCGGGCACGGCGGTAAGCGATCTGCAGGCTCTGGAGAAGAATCACGATCTGTATTCCGATTTTGATTTGCTGGATGATCTGGAAGTGCAGCACGATGTGGTGGAGAATCCGTAGAGCTGAAGGCGGAAGGTCGAGTAGCGAGACCACAAGTGGAACGAACCTCAGGGCGGGGAGAATGCGGCGGGGAAATTTCATGACGGGATGGATAGCGACGGCTGTGCTGTCGGCAGCGACCGTTGTGATCTCTCTCTCTCCATGCCTGGCGCAGCGCAACAACTTCCGGCCTGTGCAGGGACGGCAAGCGGCACCTCACCCGGGGCAAGCACATGCCGGCGACTGGCTGCGCCGGTACAAGGGTCTGCCTCCGGGAGAGCAAGATCGCGCTTTGCAAAACGATCCCGGATTCCGCCGTATGTCTCCTGAGCAGCAACAGCGCTTGCGGCAACAGTTGCACTATTTCGCGAACCTTCCGCCGCAGCAACAGCAGCGCATCGTGGATAACATGGACAGGTGGGCGCACCTGACACCGGAACAGAAGGGACAGGCGCGTGAAGTTTTCGGCCGGATGCAGCAGCTTCCGCCTGAGCGGCGGCGCATGGTAAGAACCGCGGTACGCGACCTGAGCGTTATGCCGCCGGAGCAGCGCGAGGAGATCATCAATTCCAACCGGTTCAAAAAGATGTTCTCACCGGAGGAGCGCGACATCATGCGCGGCGCCGTCAGGCTGCCGCTAGCGCCAGCAGAGAATGGTCGNNCTGGTTTCCAGTTTTCTAATTTCTAGAATCTTTAGTGGAAATCGTGTGAGATGGTTTCTGCTTTTGTGACGAACAGTGGGAGCACGCGTTCCGCTTTGACGGAGATCACATTATCCTGATTCTGTAGGATGCCTTCGATAGCTAGAAACCGTTCTGAGGCCAGCAGCAGGCGGTTGCGGTGAAAAAGATCGGGCGTAATGATCGCATTAGCTACTCCCGTTTCATCTTCCAGGCTGACAAAAACAAAACCTTTCGCGGTTCCCGGGCGCTGGCGTGTGATTACGCAGCCTCCGATACGAAGCCGCTTGCCGCTGGGAATGTCGCGAAGTTCGCTGGCCCGGCGAATGCCCATGGCATTGAGCCAGTCACGGCGGTAAGCCATGGGATGCGGGCCCACGGTCAGGCCGGTGCCGTGGAAGTCGGCAACCAGGCGTTCTTCGTGGTTCATGGGCTGCAGCGGGGAAGGCGAATCGGGTTCGGACAATTTTTCCAGCAGCGGCCCGGAGCCGCGCACCGCCCGTTCCACCTGCCAGAGAGCGTCGCGGCGGTGAAGTTTGTTCTCACCAGGGAGGCACGGAGCCACGGAGAAATTATTGATTATTGATTGTTGATTGTTGATTGAATCCGAAAAGATCCGTGGAAATCCGTGGCCAAGTTCTTTGCCTTTCTCCGTGTCGGAGCCTGCCCTGAGCGCAGCCGAAGGGTGTCTCCGTGGTGGATTTCCAATGGCATTCAGCGCTCCGATTTCCGCCAGCGTAGTGAGTTCGTCCTTGCGCAGTTCAGGAACGCGGCGAGTCAGATCGTGAATCGAAGTGAACGGAGCCAGCATGCGTTCGCGCACCAGCGCTTGAGCGCCTTCTTCGCGCAGCCCGCGGACGTAACGCAATCCCAGGCGTAGCGCGGGAGTCCCGGCCGCTGTCGTGTGAGCGTCCTGTCCAAAGGTTTTACCGGCAACTGGCAACTGGCAACTGGCAACTGTTTCTAAACTGCACATCCACTCCGAACACGTCACATCCACCGGCAACATCTTCAATCCGTGGCGTTGCGCGTCTGTGACAAGGGTAGCGGGAGAATAAAATCCCATAGGCTGGTTGTTAAGCAGGGCGGCGGTGAACGCGGCGAGGTAATGACACTTCAAATAAGCGCTGGCATAAGCAATCAGCGCGAAGCTGGCGGCGTGCGATTCGGGAAATCCGTAGAGAGCAAAGGATGTGATGGAAAGAATGATTTTCTCCTGCGCCTCGGACGGAATTCCGTTGTGCGTCATGCCGGCGCGCAGCCTGGCTTCGATTTCTTTCATGCGCGCCTGCGATCGCTTGAACCCCATGGCGCGGCGCAGGTCTTCCGCTTCGCCGCCGGTGAAGTTGGCCGCGATCATGGCAAGACGAAGTAGTTGCTCCTGAAACAGCGGCACACCGAGCGTGCGCTTGAGCACAGGTTCGAGCGAAGGATGTGGATAGGAAACCTCTTCGCGTCCCTGACGGCGCAAGAGAAAAGGATTCACCATCTGACCGACGATTGGACCCGGCCGGATGATTGCGACCTGCACCACAATGTCATAGAAGCGTTTCGGGCGCAGGCGCGGCAGGCACGACATTTGCGCGCGGCTTTCCACCTGGAACATGCCCACGGTATCGGCTTGCTGCAGCGCGGAATAAACCGTGGAATCATCCTGCGGAAGATGTGCCAGATCGACTTCTTCGCGGTAGTGATGGCGAATAAGTTCGATCGAGTCTTTGAGCACGGCCATCATTCCAAGGCCGAGCAGGTCAACTTTGATGATGCCCATGTCGGCGCAATCTTCTTTGTCCCACTGCACCACCACGCGGCCGGNNCATGGATGCGGGTTCGAGCGGAACCACAGAATCGAGTTGTCCCTGACAGATGACCATGCCGCCGGAGTGCTGGCCGAGATGGCGCGGCATGTCCTGCACGGCCAGGCAGAGTTCGTAATATTTGCGCAGGCGGGGATGGTTGAGGTCGAGTCCGGCATCGCGGAAGCGGCGGTCGAGGGCGTCATTTTCGTCGCGGAATTCCCAGGTAGCGACCGCGGCGGAAATCTTGGCAAGCGTTTCCGGATCGAATCCCAGCGCCTTGCCCATTTCGCGCGCCGCCATGCGATTGCGATAGGTGATGACATTCGCAGTCATGGCCGCGCCGCGCTCGCCGTAACGACGGTAAACATATTGAATGACTTTTTCGCGTTCGTCGCCGCTGGGCAGGTCGAGGTCGATGTCGGGCCACTCGCCACGCTCTTCGGAAAGAAAGCGCTCAAAGAGAAGCTCCATGCTGACGGGATCGACGGCCGTGATGCCCAGCGAATAACAGACGGCGCTGTTGGCGGCCGATCCGCGTCCCTGCACCAGAATATTTTGCTCGCGGCAGAAGCGGACCAGATCCCAGACAATGAGAAAGTAGCCAGCCAGATTAAGCTTTTCGATGAGCGCGAGTTCGCGCTCAATCTGGCGCTGGGCGCGGGTTTGCATGTCGTTTGTGGCGCGGCCATAGCGCTGGCGAAAGCCTGCCCCAGCGCGCTCGCGCAGGAACGAGTTCATGGTCGCGCCTTCGGGAACGGGATAGCGGGGGAATTGGTAGCCCAGATCGTTGAGCGTGAATTCGAGGCGTGAGGAAAGTTCGTGCGTATTGGTAACAGCTTCGGGCAGGTCGGCGAAGAGTTTCCGCATCTCTGGCAGCGATTTCAAGTGGCGCTCGGAGTTGCGCGCCAGCAAACGTCCAGCGGTTGATAGTGTGCGGTGACGGCGAATGGCGGTGAACGCGTCGCAGAGTTCGCGATCTTTTGCGGCGGCGTAGCAAACGCCATTGGTCGCAAGCAAAGGAAGATTGAGCGACCGGGCAATTGCGATGGCGGCGCGGTTACGAGTTTCTTCTTCCCGATGGAAATGGCGCTGCAACTCGACAAACACGTTTTTGCGGCCAAACATTCCAATCAATTGCTCAACCTGCTTGCGGGCTTCTTCGATGCCGCCATGCTGCAAAGCGGCCGCCAGCGGGCCGCCCGCGCCGCCGGTCAGGCAGATCAGACCGCCGGCATGCTCTTCCAGTTCTTCTTGGCGGACCGAACCCTCGCCTTTTTTAGCGCGCAACTTCATCTTGGTGATCATGCGGCAGAGGTTTTGATAGCCGGCGCGGGAGGAAACGAGAAGAGGAAGACGGAATTCACAACTCCGTGGTAAAAATGCTGTAACTTCCGCGCCGATGTGCGCTTTGATCCCAAGTTTCTTCGCTGCCAGGTGAAAGCGGGGCGCGCCGTAAACGCCATCGGTGTCGAGCAGGGCCATGGCCGGCATGTTGAGCCGGGCACAGATTCCTGCCAGATCCTCAGGCAAGGAAGACCCTTCGAGGAAGCTGAAAGCAGAGCGGGCGTGAAGCTCAACGTACATTGAGTTATTGAGTCATTGAGCGATTGAGNNCTCAATCGCTCAATGACTCAATTCATTCAGTCATAACTTCCTTCCACGAACCAGTCTCCGCCGAGCAAATCGTGCACGAGCCGGCAGAGAGCGACCCCGTCTGCATTTTGCAAAGCGATATCCCACTCATCGCGCGCCCAGGCTTCCCGCTCCCACCAATCACCGGAAGCGCGCCAGGGGCCGGCCTTCCAGAGGACATTGCCCTGCACCTCCTTCTTCCTCGAGCAGACCACGCGCACCAGTTCACCGTTCTCCAAAGTCACGGTGGCCCGCAGCGGCGGGCGGAACATGCGCAGAGCGGCGACGGCGGATTTCTCTTCTGCCGAGCCTTTTTGACGGCTCGTTTCTGGAGCTGCTCCGTCTGGATCAGACCCAGGCACAAAGCGCTTCATGCGGAAACCTTCGGCACGGTAGGTATCCAGCAGTTCCAGCGAGCCTACCCGGGCTTCGCCAACCAGTCCGGCAATGCGAGCCAGGGTGAGTTCCAGTTTTTCCGGCTCAGGCGACGGAGGCAGAAACAGACCACCTTGGGCGGATCGCGGCCGCGCCGGTTCTGCGGCGAGATGAATCTTTATAATGGGCGCGCCCGGCGGATGGGCGTTCAAGTCCAATTGCAACAGCTTAAGAAAAAGTTTGGGGTCGAGCATGGGAAGAGGAAGGCGAAGAGTGCGATGAAATTGTTGATTGTTGATTTCTGATTGTTGATTGAAGGACGAAAAGCTTTCGAGTTCCAGAGTGAGCCGCAACTCCTGCGTGTTCAGGGCGCGCGAAGCCAAACGAGCACAAATCTGATCGAGCAGACGATTCAGCAGAAAAGCCAGCGGCTCCAGCAGCACGAGGGGATATTCCAACTCGACTGCTTCTTCAAATACCGCCAGCGCTTCCACTGGAACCAGCGTGCGAGAAGCGTTGCCCCGCGCCAGTTGCTGCAAGCGTAGGCCTTCCTGACCCAGACGCTCGCTCAGCGCAATCTCCGGCAACGCGGCCAGAGCATGCAGATTGCGAATGCCCCAGCGTTCAAGAGTTGCGAGCAGACGCTCGGCGTCTTTTTTCTGCCCGGCTTCTTTCTCTTTAACTTCGAACTTTTTCCCTGCAATCCAATCGGCAAACAAAACTTCCACCGGCAGAGATCCCAGAGACTCANNNNCGCGGTGAGACATGGCATGAGCTATTTCGAGCAGCGGGCCGAAAAGAGATTCCATGCCTGCGAGATCAACCAGTGCCGTGTCGAGCGCGGCATCTTCTACGCATGGCGAGAACGATTGCGCGCAATCCAGCAGAGCGGCGTGCGCTGCGGCTTCCTGCAGCCGGGAGCGCGGACGCAGCGTCAACTCCGAACACAATTCTGCGTGGGCTTTCGTCATGCCGGGTGCGATGCCAATGCGGCCCGCGCTTTCATTCACGGCAAAAACTTTTTCCAGCGGAGGTCTGCCTTCGAAAATAGCTACGGCCCGCGCGCGCAACTCCGGCTCGGCGCGAAACACCGCAGCCACGGGAAAATTTGGCACGAAGATGCAGGCAAAAGGCATGACGGCATTGACTCATTGAGAGATTGAGTCATTGAGTCAATGAATCAATCTCTCAATGATTCAATTCCCCCTTCATCCCGCCCAGGCGGTTTTGCTGGCGAATGTGATCTCGGCGGAACGAACCGGCTTGCGATCCAGCCGGGATCGCACCATCTCCGCCGTGATTTCTAGTTCGGTCAGCAATTGCGCATGCGTGGGCGCCGGGATTTGGGAATCCGCTGATTGTTTTCTCCAATGTCCTTGCGAACCCAGCTTTATTAATAAGGAAGAGCAGCTTCCGGCGATGGACTGCCGCTCGACTGCCAGCAGCACGGTGGGCGTATACTCCACGGCGCGGCGGAAACGGAACCACGTGGTCAGCGGGATGCGGCTCGCCGCCTGCGGCGGCAGATCGCCAAGATCGAGCGCAATCAATCCGAAGCCCCCGCTTTCGAGCAACAGGTCTGCCACGCGCAGAAGTTGTTCCAGGCACTTCTGCGGAGAACTTTCCCCGCAGCGCACCCACAAAAGCCGATCCAACTCAACCCCCGCGGCGGCGGCAGACTGCGGATCGAGAGCATCGCTGGCATCCACCACCGCGCAGAATTCCCCGCGCCGGGTGGCTGCGGCGAGTGCGGCCAACAACAAGGTGGTGCGGCCGGAAGAGGCCGGACCGCAAATTTCGGTCAGGCACGCGCGCGGCAGGCCTCCGGTAAGCGCATCCATGGCGGCAATGCCGCTCGGAACCATTTCTGGTGTGGGACGAACCGCCAACCGCGAAGCTGGGATAACGCCGGCGAGTCTCGCATCCTGGAATGCGGAGACTACTCGCTGCGGCGGGCGCGCCTCGGTAAAAAGCTCCGTCCCGGAAGGCGGGCATAGTTCGGCCGCATCTTCTTCATCAAAAGCAAAAGGGCGGCCCTGGGCCGCCGAAGTGGAAACCACTGCGGAAGACATAAATTTCTCGGGAAATTTCAGGGAACGCCGGAGCTGTAAGGCCCGGAGGCATGTTCGCTTTTTATTCGCCTATGAGAATTGTGCGCCCCGCGCCAGAGATTGTCAAGCTGAGATTGGGAAAAGTGGGGCTCAGTTTCCCGGCAGTGACGAAGAAGCCGCCTCGCTTCGCTCGGCGGACAGCCGAGGCGGCTGCCCACACATGAGCATTTCCGCGAACTGAGCCACTACCTTGGCCTTTCCTCCGGCCAATACCCGACTGCTTACCTTGGCATCCCTCACCCGTCTAAGCCAAACAGCACAGCGGTCAGGCGCAGATGCCATCCAGTGTTAATCCCAGGTGCGACTGAATCTGCTGTTTCGATTCCCAGAGAGAAGAGGAGTTTCCCATGCACAGAACTCGGCTGCTTGTTTTGCTATCAGGACTTTTGTTGGTGGCAAGTTTTTGCCAGACCCAAACCGTCATGCTCGATCTGCCCCTGCAGAGCCAGCATGCTGTGATCACGCAGCGCATCGGCATTACCGACATTATCGTCAACTACCACCGGCCGCTGGTGAATAGCCGCCAAATCTGGGGCAAGGTTGTGCCTTACGGAGAGGTCTGGCGTGCCGGAGCCAACGAAAATACCACCGTCACCTTCACCGACCCGGTCACGATCGAAGGCCAGCCGCTCGACAAGGGCACCTATGGCTTACATATGATTCCCGGCGAAAATCAGTGGACGGTGATTTTCTCTAAAATGTCTACCGCGTGGGGAAGCTTCAGCTACAAGCAGGATGAAGACGCTCTGCGAATCACGGTAACGCCGCAGGCTGCCGAATTCCACGAAGCGCTGACCTACGACTTTGATGATGTCAAACCCGATTCCGCCGTTGTTACCCTGCGCTGGGACAAGGTCGCGGTGCCCTTCAAAGTTGCGGTCAAGGTCAACGACATCGTCGAAGCCAGCATTCACCAGCAATTGCGCGGGCTCAATCAATATTACTGGGAAAGCTGGGACGACGTGGCGAACTATTACCTCACCAGCAAAATAAGTCTGGACCAGGCGCTGAAGGATGAAGATCAATCGATCAAGCTGGAAGAACGCTTCGACAACCTGCTGAACAAGTCGAAGATTCTCGAGGCCATGGGCCGCAAAGATGCCGCTACGGCTGCCCGCAATCAGGCCTTGGAGAAAGCATCGGCCCAGCAACTCTATTTCTATGGGCGCCAGTTACAGGGAGAGAAGAAGCAGGAAGAGGCATTCGCAGTTTTTCGCTCGAATGCCAAGAAATTCCCCGACTATTGGACGTCGCACGTCGGTCTGGCCCGTGTTTACAGCGGACAGGGCGACTTCGACAAAGCCGTCAAGGAGATGCAGGCCGCTCTCACAGGCGTGCCCGATGATGCCAACAGGTCCAACCTGGAAAAATACGTGAAGCGTTTGCAGTCGAAGGACGACATTAACCGCTAGGACGCGTTGGCATGTGCCGGCAAGTGTGCTTCCGGCCGCATTGTGCGAACTCCCAGACGCGGCTGGTTGCAGGCGAGGTACTTAGGGATCCTTCGACTCCGCAGATGGTTCGCTAGCAGCGAACCATCTGCTCCGCTCAGGATGACAGGATCACCATACCCGGCAAGCATTCGCCCGGACCATCTTCTGCCCAGCTTTGCAGCCGAAGGCCTGAGCAAACTCGGGCATATTCGAAACCACATTGTCGATACGGAAGATAGGCAGCGAGTGCGGGTTGGTGGTAACAATCAGACGCGCCACTTCCGGACGCACGCTCGAGCACCACGAGTACGCGTAGGAAAGGAAGAAGCGCTGACGGTAGGTCCAGCCATCCGGACCTTTGTCGTCGAGCGACTTGCCTTGCTTCTTGAGCTCGGCCTCGAGCGCAAACAGCGAGAGATGGATACCCCCGTTGTCCGCCGTATCCTCGCCCTGGGTAAGCAAGCCATTCTGCTTGACCCCGGGGCCGGCATCGGGAACCTCCTGCGTGTACTCGTCGGAGATGCACTTTCCGCGTTCGTCATATTGCTTGGCGTCTTCCGCGGTCCACCAGTCGCGCAGATTGCCATGCGCGTCGAACTTGCGCCCCTGATCGTCGAAGCCGTGAGTGAGTTCGTGACCGATAACCATGCCGATGGCGCCGTAATTCACGGAATCGTCCATGCCCTTTTCGAAAAACGGCGGCTGCAGAATGCCAGCGGGGAAGTTGATCGTATTCAGTTGCGGATCGTAATACGCATTGATGGTGGCCGGCGTCATCGTCCACTCGCTGCGATCTACGGGCTTGCCAATCTTGGCGACCCAACGCTCGAATTCGAAGGACGAGGCCTGTCCCACGTTGTCCAGATAGCTGTCGCGCGTCACTTTCACACTGGAATAATCGCGCCAGTGCGAAGGATAGCCAATCTTGTCTTCGATCCCCTTGAGTTTGACGATGGCCTGTTCCTTGGTGGCGGGCGTCATCCAGGTTGCGCTTTCAATGTCGTCATGCATGGCCCGCTCGATGGCATGCACCATTTCGAGGGTACGCGCCTTGCTCTCCGGCGGAAAGGCGCGGTCCACGTAAGCCTGGCCGAGCGCCTCACCCAGGTCGCGGTCGGCATTGTGCACGCAGCGCCGCCAACGCGGCTCGTTCTGTTCCTGGCCGGCCAGCGTGTGGTAGAAGAAGTCGAAATGTTCGTCGACCATGGCCTTGGTTAGATAGGGCGCGGCCCGGCCAATCAGGTGCCAGCGCATGTAGGTCTTCCAATGTTCGAGGGGATGTTCCACCAGCAGCTTCTCCTCGGCACGGAGGAAATCGGGCGAGGTGACGATGTAGTGGTCGGTAGCCGGGGCATTCACCGCTTTCAGGTAAACATCCCACTCGATGGAGGGCGTAAGCTGGCGGATCTGCGCCAAACTCATTTTGTTGTTGATGTTCTTCGGATCGCGGCGCTTGATGTTATCCATCTGCGCCTTGGCCATGGCCGTTTCCAGCTCGATCACGGTGCCCGCGTCAGCGCTGGCTTGGGGTTCCGATTCCCCCACCAGCATGAACATCTTCTGCACATGCGCGTGGAACTTCTGGAGAGTCTCCACCGACTTCTGGTCGGCGTTGATGTAGTAGTCGCGATTGGGCAGGCTTAGACCGCCCTGATCAATCTGCGCCACCACCTTGGAGGCATCGTCGTAGTCCTGCTGTCCGGTAAAGCCGAAAAACGGGGAGTTTGTCTGATTGTCGCCTTGCTCCCAGGCGCCGGGAAACAGGTGGTGGAGATGGACGATTTCAAGCGTGAGTTCTTTCTTGGACTTGAGCGCGGCAATACGGACCAGCTCCGGCTGCAGAGGCTTTAGCCCGGCGGCTTCAATGCCGCTCTCGTCCATGCAGGCGGCCCAATAGTCGCCGATCTTCTGCTGCACGGCGCTGCGCTTGGGATCGTTCTTGCTGTTGGCTTCCATAGTCTCGCGTAGCACGGCTTCGTTCCACAGTTCCAGATCGCTTCCGGTGCTCCAGAACACCTCGTCGGGCGGAATTGGGTTGGCCGTGAGCCACCTGGTGCAGGAGTACTTATAGAAGTCGTCGCAAGGATTCAGCGCCTGGTCGATCAGATTGGGATCAAAGTGTTCGAGCTTGGGAGCG
>PLKR01000458.1:0-3699 GCA_003140655.1 Acidobacteriaceae bacterium
CGCCGATCATGATTCTCGGCCTCACCTCCGACAAGTACGGGCCCGATAAAATTTATGACGAAGCTTCCACCGTCGTCGCGCAAAAGTTGTCGCAGATACAAGGCGTAGGCCAAGTCAGTGTCGGAGGGGGTGCGTTGCCGTCGGTGCGCGTGGACGCGAATCCCACACAATTGGCCGGCTATGGACTTACTCTCGCGAATATCCAGTCGGTTCTGAGTTTGCAGAATGCCGATCTCGCCAAAGGCCAAATCACCGATGGCAATGTGACTGCGGATATCCTGGCCAACGACCAGATCTCGCACGCCGCGGACTACAAGCCGCTGGTCGTCGGCTATAAAAACGGCGCGGCTATCCGCCTGTCCGACGTCGCTCAGGTGACAGACTCGGTGGCTAACGTCCGTGCGGCTGGCTATTTGAACGGCAAGCGCTCGATTACGGTCATCATCTTCCGCCAGCCCGGCGCCAACATCATTAACACGGTCGACCGCATACGCGCACAACTTCCATTTATCCAGGCATCCATTCCGCTCGGCATCGACACCACCATCGTTCTGGATCGCACCATAACCATCCGCGCCTCGGTCAGCGACGTGGAGAGGACGCTGCTCATTTCCATCGGCCTGGTCATCCTCGTGGTGTTTGCTTTCCTGCGCAATGGCCGCGCCACGCTCATTCCCGCGGTTGCAGTGCCGGTCTCGCTGGTCGGTACGTTCGCAGTGATGTACATGCTCGGATACACCCTCGACAACCTTTCGCTGATGGCCATGACCATTGCCACGGGATTTGTGGTCGACGATGCCATCGTGGTGATGGAAAATATCTCGCGCCATCTGGAGAACGGAGTAAAGCCTTTTGCCGCGGCACTGAAGGGCGCGGAAGAAATCGGGTTCACCGTCTTCACCATCAGCATTTCGCTCATTGCCGTCTTTATCCCTCTTCTGATGATGGGCGGAATCGTTGGCCGCCTGTTCCGCGAGTTTGCCGTCACTCTCTCGACCGCCGTTTTCGTGTCGATGCTCATCTCCCTGACGACGACGCCGATGATGTGCGCCTACTTGTTGAAGAACGAGCGCGCGGAAAAGCATGGCCGAATCTACATGGCCAGCGAGAAGTTCTTCGATTGGGTGTTGTCGTTGTATCGCGGCAGCCTGCACTGGGTGCTGGACCATCCCACTCCCACCCTCGTCGTACTCTTCATCACCATCGTGCTGAATGTAGTGGTGGGTTACGAGATACCCAAAGGGCTTTTCCCGGTAGAGGACACGGGAGCGCTCTCGGGCGCAGTTCGCGGGCCGCAAGACGCGTCGTTCCCGTCGATGGACAACTCCATTCGCCAGATCGGCGCAGTCATCAAAAATGATCCTGCCGTCCAGAATGTGATCGCGTTCACCGGCGGCGGCGGGGCCACCAATACCGGTTCCATCTTCGTTGCCCTCAAGCCGCTGGCCGAGCGCAAAGTGAGCGCCGCTCAGATCATCAACCGCCTCCGCCCCCAATTGAACCGTCTGCCGGTGGCGTCCGCGTTCCTCCAGGCTGTGCAGGATCTGCGCATCGGCGGCCGATCCAGCAATGCGATGTACCAGTACACGCTCCAATCCGACAATGTGCAGGATCTCTCCAAGTGGGCGCCGATCATTCTGGGTGAAATGCAACACCTGCCCGGCCTGCAGGACGTGAGCTCAGACCAGCAGAATGGCGGTCTGGATGAGGTGATGAGCTATGATCGCGTCACGGCGGCNNTCGGAAGTATCCATCATCTACACGCAATTGAATCAGTATTACGTCGTGCTGGAAGTTGCTCCTCAGTATTGGCAAAGCCCGGAAGGATTGAAAGACATCTACTTTCAAACGTCCAGCAGCGGCAACATTCCGCTGCTCGCGGTGGCCAAGGGCCAAGCCAACACAACACCCCTAGCCATCAACCACACGGGCTTGTTCCCCTCGGTCACCGTGTCCTTTAACCTGGCTCCGAACGTGTCCTTGAGCCAGGCCACGTTGAGCATCAGCCAGATGCAAAAGCGGCTTGGCACGCCCTCCACGCTGCAAGGCTTTTATGCCGGCACGCTGCAGGCCTACCAGCAATCTCTGGGCACCGAGCCGGTGCTGATTGTAACGGCGCTGCTGGCGGTCTACATCGTCCTCGGTATTTTGTATGAAAGCCTGGTTCATCCCCTGACCATTATTTCTACGCTGCCCTCGGCGAGCGTAGGCGCGATGCTCGCCTTGATGCTCTTTAAGCAAGATCTGAATATCATTTCCATCATTGGCATTGTTCTGCTGATTGGAATCGTAAAAAAGAACGCCATTATGATGATCGATTTCGCTCTTCAGGTGGAGCGCGAGGAGGGAAAGAGACCAATCGAGGCGATTTTTGAAGCGTGCATGTTGCGCTTCCGTCCGATTCTGATGACAACGATGGCAGCGTTGTTGGGCGCTTTGCCGTTGGCGCTGGGGACGGGCACGGGATATGAACTCCGCCGGCCCCTTGGCATCACGATTGTGGGAGGGCTGATCTTGAGTCAGTTGCTTACACTCTATACCACTCCCGTCGTCTATTTGGAGTTCGACCGGCTGCGGCTGCGCCTGCAGGGAAAAACGGTGCGACACCCTTCTCCTGCTCCGGAGGCAGCCTAGCACGGCGGGCTGAGAGGAATGGTTGGTTAGGCAGAACGCTATGAAGATCCTTACGCGAAAACTAACGAACGCCGTGATTCGGCTGTGTGCGGCTGCGCTCTTGTTAGTCTTGTCGGGCTGCGTGGTCGGACCGAAATACCACCCACCCGCGCCGCAGGCACCGGCTCCGGCCTACAAAGAATCCCCCAGCAACTTCAAAGAGAACGAAGGGTGGACGGTTGCACAGCCTGCGGATGCGAAGCTGCGCGGCAAGTGGTGGGAAATCTTCAACGATCCGGAGCTGAACGCACTCGAAGAACAACTGGATATCAACAACCAGAACATCAAACAATTCTTCGAGAACTTCATGGAAGCTCGCGCCATAGTGCGCGAGGCCCGTTCACAATACTTTCCCACGCTAACAGCTGTGCCCTCGGTCACCCACTCACGAGCCTCGGCGAACGTGGGCACGACCACCGCCACTACGACCGGCACGGGCGCCACCTCTACTCCACAACTGCAAAGCACGCTCTACTCGCTGCCTCTCGAGGCGTCCTGGGAGCCCGACCTTTGGGGCAAGGTTCGCAACACTGTGCGCCAAGCCCAGTACGCTGCCCAGGTCAGTGCAGCGGATCTCGAGAACGAGCGTCTGACCGAGCAGGCCAGCCTGGCGGAGTATTTTTTCGAGATTCGCGGCCAGGACCGATTGCAAGAAATCTACAATGACACAGTTGCGGCGGATCAGAAGGCCTACGACCTGACTCGTTCTCTTTATGAAACCGGCATCGACGATGAGATCTCCGTGGTCGAAGCCGAAACCACGCTGCGGAGCGCGCAGGCCGGTGCGACTAATGTCGGAATCGCACGCGCACAGTTTGAGCACGCCATAGCCGTGCTCATCGGCAAAACCGCCTCCGATTTCTCCATTCCCGTGAAGCCGATGACCGTCGCTCCGCCGCCGATTCCGGTCGGCGTGCCCTCGGAACTGCTCGAGCGCCGACCCGACGTTGCCGCCGCTGAGCGCACCATGGCCGAAGCCAATGCAGCGATCGGCATTGCCTATGCTGCTTATTATCCGAACCTGAC
>PLKR01000458.1:3716-3945 GCA_003140655.1 Acidobacteriaceae bacterium
GATCTCGCCGCCTACCGCCAGACGGTGCTTTCCGCATTTCAACAGGTGGAAGATGGTCTTGCGGAAGTTCGCATCCTATCCAAAGAGATCCAGCAGGAGCAGCAGGCGGTTGAGTCAGCTCAAACCTACCTCAAGCTTGAACAGGCGCGATACGACACCGGCGTCGATCCCTACCTCTTCGTGCTGATTGCCCAGACCACAGTGTTGGCGGACCAGCAGACTCTGAATG
>PLKR01000458.1:3987-12455 GCA_003140655.1 Acidobacteriaceae bacterium
AGTTCTCCGTGTCGCGTTAGTTGGTGCGCGCGACCTGGTTCTGACGGTAGCTCAGATTATCCACGTTGCGGAACATGGGAGTTGCGGGCGGCAGGTTCTGAGGCGAAGAGAACAACGGGTCGAACACGTAATTACGGTTCGGCGGGTTGTATACCAGGTTGCAGCACTTGAAAGTTCCGGTCGCATAGGTGGCATAGTAAAGGCTAACCAGAGAGCCTTTGTAATTCAGGCTCTGCTGAGACGCCTGGCCGCCCCAATCTTCAAGGAAGCGGAGAAAGTTGTGGATGCCGCCGTCCATACCGAAAGCAAACTCCGGGTTCTGGGTGGTATTGAGGAAGGCGATGTTCTTACCGCCGGCAATAGCAACGCGATAATAGGTGGTAACCGCAATCCTGTTGGGCGTCGACGCGGGAACGTTTTGGCCGCTGGGGTTAATCGGATTCAGCAAGCTGCCGGAATAGAGTGCACCGGTTGCGCCGGCATCCTCCCAGTTGTTGGAGAGGACGGTAACGGCGTCCGCAATCACGGCTGCAGCTGCGTGTATGGGCTCCGCCCCCGGAGGACTGTTCCAGGTCGTGTCATAGTTGGCGTTGCCTGGAGTACAGTCGGCGCCGCCTGCCACTGTGCAGTTGGAGTTGTAGTTTCCCTGAATATAGACAGGGTTTTCCGAGCCGACGGTGAAACCGCCGCAAGCGGTCGGGTTGGCTGCGGTTTGTGCGCAATTGTTAGTGCCATTGCCCGGCGGCATGGTGGGCAGATTGCCGAGTGAGGCATCCACCAGTTTCAGCCCATGGCGCGCGCCGGTCACACGGTTGGCCCGGCCCACGGTGAAGGTCTGAATCCGGTGAGCAAATGGGTTGTGTGGGTTGGTGACGTCGGTATCGGTTGTCGTTTGAGCTCCGAAGGCATCGCCTACAGTCACGGCGCCGTAAGTAGTGACGGTGCCGTCATTCCATTGTTCCGTATCCTCGGGAGAAACCCCGTTGTAGTTGACTGGTTCGAGGCTTCCATTGGGAGCAAAGGGAGCCCCGGCGGCGTAATTAACGACATCCTCGAAGCCATAAGCGCCGAGCAGGATGTTGTTGGGATTGTGCGCGGCGTTCGGGTCATACTGCATGCCCCGGCGGTCCGAGAAGTAGAGGACATAACCGTTCTGTGTGGTAAAGTTCACGGTATTCCCCGTAGACCCTGTAAGTCCGAGCAGCCAGCGCCTGAGGTTTCCCACATCCAGTTCCACGACGTTCATGAGGCCGTTGGGGGTGCCAGTTCCCGGAGCGAAGGTGCCGGCTACATCATTGTTTTCTCCTTCGCGGGCGTCATAAAGGTTGATGGGATACCAGTTGTACTGCGAGTTTAGGGAACTCACGGAGGTGCCGTAGTAAGTGGTGGGAGCGGTGGTGACCGATCCCCCCGTGTAGACGGAGGTGAAGGTTACCGCATCACCGGCGGTGATGCTGCCGTTACCTCCGCGATCCGCAGTCATCTGGAAATATAGAATCGCGTTCTTGTGATCCGTGAGAAAGTTGCTTCCCGTTGCGCCGATAGTGTTGGTGGCTTGCGCCGCAGCGCTGCCAGGCGCGTTGGGCACTTGCAATCCGCGGGCAAAGCCCAGTTGCAGCCACTCCTTAGTGACGCCGGTCCACGCGCCAGTGCTGGAGTTTAGAACTTCAACCAGCAGCCAGCCATTGATGAGAGGCCACTCGGCCTTGGTTGTGTTGTGCGCGGCGGTTGTGCCTCCGGGCACCCAAGGCGGCCACATGAAGTTGGTGTCACCCTGAGTGCAGGCGCTGCCCACAGCACCGGCGCCGCAGGCACTTTCACCGAAAGAGTAGTAGTCGGTTCCGCCAGCGGGGACGGGAATTCCACTCTGAGCCCCACCCGTGGTCGTGAAAGGTCCCGCGGTGTTCACGAATTCGCTGGCCGGAACCATGCTGGCTAATTCCACGTCCTGGGTTACGTCTCCGTTCCAGCCGGGGAGATGCAGATCGGCTTCCTTGTCGCTGAGCAGGACACGAATCTGAGCTTCATTGGCTAAACGAGATCCGCCCAGCAATGAAGTCGGTGATTCGCCCACCGGCGGGCGGCGGACGATCTGGAAGGGAAAAGTTGTGCCATTCACAAAGGGAAGCGTTAGATCACTGGCGCCGGTGCCGTTGGGGCCGTCCACGGGAGGGGGGCCGGGAAGGCCGTTGCCATCGATAATGTACCCCTGATAAGGCGTACCGAGTGAGACGTTGTACCAGGCCGCGACCTGTGTCGAAGCGTGGCCGCCGTTGACGCTGCCCTCGTTCGCGGGGAGTTGGGTGGCGATGTCGACGCAGGTGGCGCTGGGGACTGCGGCTGCAACGTTGGCCATTTGCACGGAACAACCGCCGCTGGTGGTTGGAATCATCACGGTGCCGCCATTGTCATTGCCGGCAGACGGGACTCCGTTGTCCATCTGTTCGCGGATCACGTTCCCGAAGGCGCTGATCTTGTCTCCAAAAACCAGGTTATAGCCGTCAGCCACGCCCAGGTACAGGTCGCCGTTGGTGTGCACGCGGCCGGCAAACCCGAGGTTAGGACTGCGGCCGAAAAAACAATCGCCGTCGCAGAACACGCCGAACTGGAATACAGGGATCAGCGCTACCTCGGCGGTGCGCGTCATGCTCACGGTCTCAGTGTTGCCGAAAATCCGTTGCGCGGTGACGTTCATCGAGACCGGGATAATCTGCGCATACAGACCGGCGTCTGGGCCAGACTGGATGGGGCCCCAGACCGGAGACAGCGGCGCGGCGCAAGGACTTGCTGCTCCGGGCGTGACTGGTGCCACGTTATAGGCTCCATCCTGCCCCGTGAAGGTGATAGTCGGGTCCCAGGTCGGAGGGTTGTTGCTCACGGCACAAATCTGTGCGGCGGTCGGCGCCTGAATGTTCTGGAATGTGCTGGCCAGGTCGGAAGTCATCTTCTCCATGGCCCCTTCGGCGGCACGATAGGTGTAGTTATTGCTGAGATCGGCCGCGCCCACCTTCTGCTCGGTGTTAACCATCATGAGCAGGGCGACGGCGAATCCCGACAAGAGCAACATCAACAAGAGGGACGCGATCAGCGTGAATCCTCGTGAGCCGAATTTAGCGCTAGGCATCGTGTTTCTCCTCATTTCCCTAAACGATTTCCTTTTTCCTTCCGCCAGTATGAGATCCATATCAATAAGACGATCCCTGAATCGGGTACTCCTGCTGCGAAGTCAGGTTGCGGGCGGAGATCGAAGTCTGCAGATCAAGACCCTGATATCCGACGCCGGTGTATTTCGACTGCTGGCTGCGCATGCTCATGTGCAGAATATTGACCTTGGTAATCATGCCGGGGTTGGTGCCCGCGGGGAGCGTAGCCTGATTGGCGTTGACGACCCCGGCGTCGTAAACGTCATAACTGAACTTGAGGTAAACGACGTTTTCCGCCACTGGAGCGGGAGCCTTCCCGCTTTGCAGGCGCATCAACGTGGGTAAGTTAGTCGCAGGGGGAATGGTTAGATAGTAAGTGACTGCCAGCAAGCGTACCGCGGAATAGGGAATAGCCGTGGAGGCGGGGGCTCCGGGGCCAACGAACTGTGAGAGGCTCCCTGTGACAGCGGCGGGCTGATTGACATGGCCTGGATCCGTGGCGGCGAAGGGTACTGTGTAACAGGCAGTGTTCGCACCGGTCGGCGCACAAGCGGTGACGGCGCCGGTGACCACACCGACGGCGTTGTTGCCCCACAGGATCAGATCGCCTTGTTGGAGGCCGATCACAGCGGCGTTCAGAGGTTGAGGTGCGAGGGTACCGGTCGGCAAGACGCAGGTAGCGGGCCAGGGTGGGCCGGCCGGCAACTGGAAGGTCACAGTCGTACCTGCGGCATTGATCGAGGAGCTGTAACAGTTCAGGGCCAGAGTGACGTCGGCAGAGATCACGGTAATAATATCGGTGGGGCCTTGGGCCGCGTTGATCGTGATTCCCAGATTAGGGCCAGGAATAATGGAATAGATGTAGGGAACGCCGGCGGTAGTCGGATAGGCCACAGGCGCGCCGTTGATGTAGTTGCAGGTGACCAGGCCGCTGCAGGGATAAACCGGCAGGGTTCCGGTTACGGGCAAGCCCACGGCGCTGGTAGACAACCCTTGCTGGCCTAAAGCGCCGGCGCCGGCCATGCTGATGTCGCGCTGCATTAGATTGCTGGCGGCGCGAAAGTCCTGCTGTAGTTCCGACCTCTGCGACGCGATCCAGCTTGCCTTCATCGCCCGGCTGAACAAATCAGCGGCGGTGACGATGAGGACGGCTCCGATGGCGGCGGAGATCATGAGCTCCAGCAGGGAGAAGCCACGACTCGAATTGGGTGTGCGCCGCATCAGTCCCTTTCTAGTGGTACGAGGAAATCTCTTCTTCAAGCACATAGGATTTAGTCCCTGCATGGTTGGGGACCGTGTAATTGATAGTGATGGTGACCAGAACCAGGGTGGGGACGGTCGTGCCGTTCTCCAGCAGCGGCGTGATCGTAATGGTACGGGTGTAGTTTGCCAGGGAGACAATCACGTCGTCGGCCGTACCCACAATGCCGTCAGGTCCGGGTTCGGTTAGGCACTCGATGCCGCCGTTAGGACATTCCACTCCCGCGGCGGTCTGACAAGCCACATCATCGGCCGTGCCCAAAATGCCATCCGTTCCGGCACACATGGGTTGCAGGGCGTTAGGCAGGAAAACCCCTGGGGGTGTGGCCGTGGTGTTGTTGATCGCGGTGAAGCCCAACTGCGAAGTGTTGCGCGCGTTGAAGATGCTCTCCATCGCTTCCGACGCCAGTTGCCGGGCAATCATGTCTTCTTGCGAAGTCTGGCCCGCGCCGATGGTGATGCCCAGCGCTGCGAGCGTAGCCAGCAGCCCGACGGCGAGAATCACCATGGAGAACATGACTTCCAGAAGCGAGAAGCCGGACTGATCGGTTTTCCGCGAGGATGCAAAACGCTTGATACTCATGATTGGCTCCAGGTCCATACTCCAGCCACTTGGGACAGCAGCCATCCCCGGATGCGGCCCGTATAACCCCATAAAGTAACGGCGCGCTGGGTTGGCAGTTGCCCCGGAATTCCCAGGTAGACCACGCCGTTGTTGACATTGCCGAGGGCATCCTGCGCACTGCCGTCAGGCTGGAAATAGATAACGTTGCCCCCGCCGGCGCCGCTCGGCGGNNGTGCCGGCTGCGGTAGTTTGGGTCACCGTGATCGTGCCCCCGTTTCCAGCAGTGGGCGCAGTGAAGGTCACGACGTAAACTCGCATGTCGGCCGCAGCCTGATCGCGAGCGCGGCGTAATGTAGTCAACGTAATGTTGTAGGCATCGTTGACCTGCTGCTGCCTGAATGTGGCTTGCATCGTAACCGTGACCACCCCCGCCAGGATCAGCGAAACGCTGATGGCGATGATCATTTCCAGCATGGAGAAGCCGTTTTGTTTGCGCGATGCCATAGGTCCTGTCGACGGGCGACAACTCGGTTTCGCGTAACCTGCGGCTCGCGATTCCTTGAATTCCACCCTATCCAAATCACTGAGTCTAAAGCTCATGCTGCGTGCAGCCGGCACGGCCTGCAGGCACGTCTGTCGAGTGCCGGCATTCTTCATCGTAGGGAGGGGCGAGAGCAGCGTCAAAGCACCACAGTGCAACGAAAAACTATTGGCCTTTTGTAATGAGGATGGTGACTGAGGTCACCCGATTGACTGCAATGCAGTTAAGCAAATTCCAGCGGCAGACCTGCGCAGGGGGCATGACTCTAGTAACGCGAAACACCGTCGCGGCGAGTCGCTCTCGCCAAACCGTATGGCAACCATCAGTAATTTCGATTGGACTCGGCGTGCACGCGCTCCTAAAGTTGCTTGAAGGAGGAGTGCGCAAAATCCACACCATGCGATTTGTGGGAGTATGCTTTGGCGGATACCCACGCGCATTGTTGAAGCGTCGTCTGCGTAGTGACAACGCAGGATGATCGTTTCGCGCTAACCGGGTGATGGCGAGGTAGATGCTCCAATCGAATGTGTTCGAGAAGACCACTTCAAACCCCTAGGATCCGGATAAAATGGAACCAGAAAGCTTGGGATTGGAAGAAAATCACGACGAAGTTCAAGAGTTGGACGCGCCCGGCCACGTGCGCGAGGTCACGCACGTCCTCACTCTGGAGGAGATCGCCAACCTCGCGGGGGAGGAGGGCCAGCCCGCCGAGACCCTGATGAATGTCGTCGCCTTGATTGCCAAGCGATTTCAGACTGATGTCTGTTCCGCATATTTGCTCGAGCCGGATCGGGCCAATCTCGTGCTGGCCGCAACCGTGGGCCTTCGGCGGGAGTGTATCGGAAATCTGCGAATGGCAATCAACGAAGGACTGGCGGGCTTGGTGGCGGAACAGGTGCGTCCCGTAGCTGTGGGGCTGGCGCAAAGTCATCCGCGTTTCAAGTACTTCCGGGAGGCCGGCGAAGACGCCTACCAGTCGTTCCTCGGGGTTCCACTGATCGACCGGGGGGTTCTGCAGGGCGTTCTGGTAGTTCAAACCATAGAGCCTCGGGCTTTCCGCGAAGATGAGATTCACATGCTGACCCAGGCGGCGGCCCAGGTCGCGCCGGTGGTGAGCGAAGCGCGGACGCTGGATCGCTTCATCGCTCCCGCGCAGGAACGCCTTTGGGCGCTGGCTCGCAACCTGTGGTGGAGCTGGGACCACGATGCCGTAAGCTTGTTCCGCGATCTCGACCCAGTGCGCTGGAGGCAGCTAAACCAGAATCCGGTTTCGCTGCTGGCGGAATTTCCGCTGGCGAAATTGGAAAGCCGCGCCGCGGAACTCGTGCTGCACAGCCGCATTAACTACGCCTATCGCCGGTTGCAGGAATATTTACAGGCGGACCGCACTTGGGGAACAAGGCATGCTGGGGTCTTGCGGCCTTCGCCGGTGGCCTATTTTTCCGCGGANNGACCATATTAAGAGCGCGTCCGATCTCGCCATTCCGCTCGTCGGCATCGGACTGTTCTACGGGCAAGGATATTTTCGCCAGCGCCTGGATCGTGACGGCTGGCAGCAGGAAGAATATCTGGAGACCGACGTCAACCAATTGCCTTTGGAGGTCGCGATTAGCAAGAGCGGCCGGCCCGTCGTGGTGAAAATCGAGACCCGCACCGGTTCGATTCATGCCAAGGTCTGGCGCGTGAAAGTTGGACGCTGCGACTTATTTCTCCTCGATTCGGATGTAGAAGGCAATGTGCCGGACGACCGGGAGCTGACGTCCCGCCTCTATGGCGGAGACGCGCGGACTCGAATCCGGCAGGAAGTGTTGCTTGGCGTCGGAGGTTTCAAAGCCCTCAAAGCCATGGGCATCGCGCCGGGCGTTCTTCACCTGAACGAAGGGCACAGCGGATTTGCAGTGCTGGAAGCGATCCGGTCTCGCATGAAAGAAGAGGGCATCACGTTCGAGGGCGCAGTGCCCCGCGTGTCGCGGGAAGTGGTCTTCACCACCCATACCCCCGTACCTGCCGGTCACGATCGCTTCGATGCGGATCTGATCGAAGAGCATCTTGGACCTCTGCGCGAACGGCTGGGCCTTTCTCAGGAGAGCCTGATGGGGCTGGGACGAGAGAGTCCAAACAACCAGCAGGAGACATTTTGTATGACGGTGTTGGGCCTGAGACTCTCGCGCCGCGCCAATGCGGTTTCCGCCCTGCACGGCGAAGTTTCCAGGGCGATGTGGACTGGACTCTGCCCGGGCCAGCCGGAAGACGAGGTTCCCATCGGACACATCACCAACGGGGTTCATGTTCCATCCTGGCTGGCTCCGCAGATGTTTCGCCTCTATGACCGCCATCTGGGCACGAATTGGCACCAGCGCAGCAGCGACGCACGCACCTGGGAAGGCATTGAGAACGTGGATGACGGCGAACTCTGGGAGACGCATCTTAGCCTGAAATCGCAGCTCCTCGAGTTTGTACGCCGCCGCGCCGTGGAACAAGCCGAGCGCCGCTTCGAATCACGAGAGGTTTTGCAGAGACTCGGTAGAGTACTGAGTCCCGACGCGCTGACCATCGGATTTGCCCGCCGCTTCGCCACCTACAAGCGAGCCAACCTAATTCTGACCGACATCGAGAGCCTGGCATCCATGGTGAACGATCCCAAACGCCCGGTGCAGTTCGTCTTTGCCGGCAAAGCGCATCCCAACGATGAGCCCGGCAAACGGGTCTTGCAGCAGATTGCCGAATTGATGCGCAATGGGCGCTTCGGCGATAAGTTCGTCTTTGTCGAAGACTATGACATCAACGTCGGGCGTTATTTCGTGCAGGGCGTTGATGTCTGGCTGAACAACCCGCGGCGTCCCCTGGAGGCGTCGGGTACGAGCGGTCAAAAGGTGGTCTTGAATGGCGGGCTGAACCTTTCTGTTCTCGATGGCTGGTGGGCGGAGGCCTACGACGGCAGGAATGGATTTGCTATCGG
>PLKR01000458.1:12497-17025 GCA_003140655.1 Acidobacteriaceae bacterium
ACGCTCGGCTGGCGCTTCAATGCCGATCGCATGGTGATGGATTACACGCTGAAATGCTACGTTCCCGCAGCCGGGGGCACATCCAGCGACATGAGATTCGCTTATTGAAATGGCACGTGTTCACCGTGAATCGCGCTTCGTTTGCGGGGTACAAGAAAGTTGTCAAATGCCTAATGCCGTCTTGATTCTGCAGAACAATCCCGCGCGTGCGGAGAACTTGGCCTCCCAAGTCAGGTCGATTTCTGAGGCTGTGTTTATTGTGCAGTCGCTGCCCGAACTGCAGACGCTGACATCGCGGTTTCCCATCCAAATCGGAGTGCTGGATCTTGGTTTGGTAAACTTTCGAGAAATCGTCCGCCTGCGATGTCAACTGGGCATGGAGATCGTTTGCACTCACCACACGCCAGACGAGGTCATGTGGACTGAGGCATTGGATGCGGGCGCGCTCGATTGTTGTTTTGACGACGATGGGCCGGCCATCTGCCGCGCGATTCACCAGACCTTGATGTCTTGCAATCAGGCCGCGTGGTGAAATGAAAAACAGTCCTTAACCCGTGTTGTGCAGCCCGGCGGCGATTCCGTTGATGGTGCCGCCCAGTGCATAGTTGAGGGCGTCTGTATTCTCACCCGCCCGTTTGCGACGCAAAAGGTCGACCTGCATCAGGCTCATCGGGTCCACGTAGGGATTACGCAGGCGAATCGAACGGAACAGCACTGGGTTTGCCTCGAGCAGGTCTTTTTGACCTGTGATGGAGAGCAAAGCCTTTTGAGTGCGAAGAAATTCCTCCTCCAACAAGGCGAAGACGCGTTCGCGCACGTTGCTGTCTTCGACCAAGCCAGCGTAGAGTCTCGCGATCGTAAGGTCGGCTTTCGCCATGGCCAGTTCAACGTTGCGCACCAGTTCGGAGAACAACGGGACATGCGCCATCATCTCGCGGAGACACCCGGCATTTCCGGGCGCCTCCGCGATGAACTGCTCGATCGCGTAGCCCACGCCAAACCAGGCAGGAACAGCGTGCCGGCTTTGCATCCATCCGAAAACCCAGGGGATGGCACGAAGATCTTCCAGACGCCGGCTCTCGCTGCGTCTGGCCGGGCGAGACCCAATCTGCATGTTATCCAGCTCGTTAACCGGCGTAGCCTGCTCAAAGTAAAGCAGCACATCGGGATTCTCGACGATGTTCTTCCGGTAGTAAGCGAACGCCTTTCGCGACATGCCTTCCAGCACGTCATCCCAGCAAGAGGTCTCCTGCACTCGCCGAGGATCCGGCCGGGTGAGTGCTTCCAATGACGCAGCAATCATCAACTCCAGGTTCCATTCCGCGAGAACCGGGTCGGAATACTTGAAGTTGAGCACTTCGCCCTGCTCCGTAATTCGTATCTGGCCCGAAAAATCTCCTACCGGCTGCGCGAGAATTGCAGCGTGCGTTGGTCCGCCCCCGCGTCCCACTGTCCCCCCGCGTCCGTGGAATATTCGCAGGTTAACGCCACATTCGCGAGCCGCCTGATGCAAGGCACGGTGAGCCTTGTGTAGTTCCCACGTGCTCGTCAGCATCCCGCCGTCCTTGTTGGAATCCGAATACCCCAGCATGGCCTCCTGGGAACGTCCCCAAGAGTCGAGCAAGGGGGAATACTCCGGCGAGTTCCAGACCCGGCGCATGACGTCCGCTGAGGAACGCAGAGCTTCAATCGACTCGAATAATGGCACTGGCATTAGGCCAGGGTCGTCCCCATTCCTGCCCACCCGGAGTCCACAAACCGCAGCCAGGCGAACCACATTAAAAATGTCTTGCTCTGATTGCGTATTACTGACGATGAATGTGCGGACCGAGGCCGGAGGATAATGTTGCTTTAAGTGCGCGAGGGTCTGAAAGGTATTCATGGTTTCGCGCGATCTCTCCGAAAACCCGCGAGAGGCTGCCGGTCCAAAAGCTCCTCCAGGGCTTCCCGCCGCTGCCGCGGTCAACTCAGCCAATGCTTCGGAAAGAACCCACGCATTCTGGCGAATATCGAGTGCGTGAAGATTGAACCCAAAGGTTCGCACGGCACGCAACAACGGATCTATCACGAGCTCAGCCAGGCGGCTGCCCTGATTCTCACCGAGGCTTTCTCTGAGCAGAGCGATATCCGAGGCAAACTCAGCGCAGTCTTTGTAAGCTGGAAAGATCGAAGGGACTTTTCTCGAGGCCCGCAGGCGTATCTCGACAAGCTCTAGAAACAAGCGATACAGCTCTGCCTCTGAAATCCTCCGTGCGCGTGCAGATAATAGGAGCGGTTCATACTCCTTCAGTCGTTGGCGCAACGCTGGCGATGTGCCGACCCGGCGCTGGGACGAGCTTAGGAGATCGGCTGCCTTCGAGATCTGACCCAAATAGTAGTCGATGATCACGTTGCGGGCCATTTGCAGAGCGTCGCGGGCGCATTCCGCGGTCACAAATGGATTACCGTCACGATCGCCGCCAACCCACGAACCAAAAGAAAGAACGCAAGGCAATTCTCGCTCCTGAAGCTCAAGACCATAGACCTCTCGGAAACAGTCAGCCATCTCGGCATAGATCTTGGGCAAAGTGTCAAACAGCGTCATCGGGTACGGATCGAGGCCCATGCGAATCTCGTCCGTCACGCTGGGCTTGGTTAGCCGCACTTCGTCGGTCTGCCAGAGAGCGGTGATCTCGGCGCCGATTTGCCTCTCCAACTCCTCGGCATCGGAACTCGAAAGAGGCAGATGATCGAGATCCTCGAGAAAACGGGCGATGTTACGCCTTTTGCTGAGAACAGTTCGACGTGCAACTTCCGTCGGATGCGCGGTAAAGACCGGTGTGACTTCTATCCTTCGTAACGCTTCGAGCGCCTGTTGCGCATTGATTCCCGCTGCTTTCAATCGAACCAGCGTTCCGCGAAAAGAGCCGGCCAAAGGCACATGCTCCCCGTGCAGCCGCGCCGCCCGCCGGCGACGCTTGCGGTGATTGGTTTCCGCCAGATTTGTCAGTTCGAAATAAATCGCAAATGCCTTTGTGATCTTGTAGGCGTCTTCGACGGGAAGGCGGGCGATGATCGCGCGCGCCTGCGCCATCAGATCATCGTCATCCCCGTCTTGTTCCAGGTTGCCGGGCTCCCGATGCTGGATCAGAAGGCGGCGGAGATGCTCGACCACCTCCAGCAGTGGATTGCCCGATTGCTCCACGAGCACGCGACCCAGCAGAATTCCGAGCGAACGAACGTCGCGCCGGAGAGGCCGTTCCTTGGCGAAATCCGAGGTCTCAGCAGTGAGCTCCAAAAGACGGCCCTGTTGATCTCTCGTCGCCCACAATGGCGTCTCATCCATGACACATCATAAAGGACCGGGATCCCGTAAAATTGGCCTCCTCCGGACCACATTCACCTGATACTTATTACACATTCCCGCCGCTCATGACTCCCTCACTTCGTCGGAGATAACCTCGAAGTTAACCAACTTCGTTCTTCCAAATGACGTTGTCATCGCACAGTCGGTTGCGTCGCGCCCGGTTGCCATCAACACGCGTCCGATGCGCCGAATATTGTGTCTGGCATCGAACGTCCACCAGCGATCTCCCAGATAAACCTCAAACCAGGCGCTGAAGTCCATCGGGCTCGGGGCCACGATCACCCCGATATCGCCCAAATATCCGGTGGCGTAACGCGCAGGAATGTTGAGGGCTCGGCAGAAGGTGATCGCAAGGTGCTGAAAGTCGCGGCAAACTCCGGCGCGCTCGGTATATACATCCAGCGCAGTGCGGAAGGGACTGGAAAATTCGTATCCGAAAGTGACCTTGCTATGCACCCAATCACACACAGCCAGAACACGCTTCCAACCTCTCGGAGCGTTCCAAAAGAGTTCCGCAGCAGTATTGGACAAGAGGTCCACCTCGCAATACCGGCTGTTCATGAGGTAGGGCAAGACGTTCAGGGGCAGTTGATNNTTCTCGACGTTCACCAGTGGATCGGTCTGCAGTTCGTCCGGCTCTCGTAAGTCCTTTTTTCGCGATGGATGTACGTTCAGCAGGGTCACGATCGGTACTTCCCCAACTGTTTCGAATTGAATGTCGTAGCCAAGGCGAATCAACATAGAATCTCAGGTTCCCTCATGCACGCCGGATGCCGGGCGCAGGTGAGATGCAGAAACTATCACGTAATCGGTTCGTCTTCCACATTTTTTCTTGCTGGCTCGGATTATAAATTTGGCGGCAGTAATCGGTGTATCATGCGGTAGCTTCACAATAGGGGACACAGTGACATACTGTTTGGGAATTGCGACCCGCGAAGGTCTGGTACTAGCCTCGGATTCGAGGACCAATGCAGGCTTCGATCAGGTCAACACCTGTCGCAAGATGTATCGCTTCGTTCAACCTGGGGAGAGAGTATTTGTAATTTTGACCAGCGGAAGCCTCTCCATAAGCCAATCGGTTATCACTTTACTGGGGGATGATTTCGATTCCGGGCGCGGTCTTGCCCAATCCAACTCTCTCTACGACGCCGCCCGCATCGTGGGAGACTGCGTGCGCAGAAT
>PLKR01000458.1:17082-18173 GCA_003140655.1 Acidobacteriaceae bacterium
GACCGCGGTATCCAGGCCACAACGTCGCTCGAGGTGGCGGCGAAATACGCTCTCCTCTCACTCGACGCAACCATGCGCTCCAACGTGACCGTAGGTCCTCCCTTCGATCTATTGCTGTACAAGAAAGACAGCCTGCACATTACGCGATATCGCCGAGTTTCAGCCGGAGACAGGGACCTTAACCTGATTCACTCAAGCTGGGAGCAATCCCTGCGCCGGGCGGTGGAGCAGTTACCTGACATTGAGTTCCAATCTTCAGGCAACGAAAACTCCGCCGAAAGCACCAGAGAAGTCGCGCGATCAAGAGGATAAGGTCGCTCGAACGGTCCGCGCTGTTTCTTCAATGACGCGGATCGCTTTTCCTGATCATCGATACCCCGTTTAGTGCGGTATTCTAGGGGGCGTCCAAAACCGCAGTTATGATTATAGAGATGGATACGTCCGATCGTAGCGGTGCGGAAGCCCTCCACCGCTACGAACTCAATGGCGCCTACGATGAGATGTACAGCGCCGTGGACCATCCGCGAAAACAATATCGTCCACTCCATAACCTGCTTTTGAACCTGGGGCCTGACGAGTTACGGCGCAGCAAGCACGAAGCTGATCAATCGTTCTTCAACCAGGGAATCACTTTCACGGTTTACGGAAATGACAAAGGCACNNATCACAGCGCTGAATCTCTTCCTCAAAGATGTCTACCATGAGGGAAAAATCATTGCAGACGGCGTCGTGCCCGGCAGCATTATCTATACCTGCAAACACTACCGCCGGGAAATGCGCGGTATCAAAGTGCCCCGCGACGTGTACATTACCGTGGTCGGTACGGATTTGATACGAAACCCGGAAGGCAACTTTGTAGTTCTTGAGGATAATCTCCGCGTCCCCAGTGGCGTTTCTTACATGCTTACCAGCCGCAGAGTCATGAAACAAATATTCCCCGGATTGTTTCAGAAATGCCGTGTGCGGCCCATTGAGCAGTACAGCCAGGTGCTTCTGTCGACCCTGCGATCCCTGGCCCCCGAAGGCCGTTCTGAGCCGACCGTCGTTTTGCTGACGCCCGGCTCCTACAACTCTGCGTATTTTGAACACAC
>PLKR01000373.1:0-290 GCA_003140655.1 Acidobacteriaceae bacterium
GCTTCGGCTCCGAGATGGGCGTCATGGGGCAGGGCAAAAAAAAGCGTTCCCTTGTTGACGGGGAACGCAGATTGACGTGCTAACGTACGGAGCGAATCCCAAATCACAATACAAAACGGATGATTTACCATCTCAAGATCAGTGACTTCTTCAACTTGGCCAGTTGCCTAACCGCTCAGGGTGTCCTGATCCTCCAGTCCGACCTCACTCGAATCGAGCACGGCTATCATGTCGGCCGGGTGAAAGAAATCCGAGCTTTAACGCAAAATGGAACGCACGCAGTAATACGG
>PLKR01000373.1:324-4229 GCA_003140655.1 Acidobacteriaceae bacterium
TAGCCGTCACATGCATCCGGCGCGAGCTATTCCCTGAGTCCGCCCCAGTCTTGCGGCCCCTAAACAGTCTAGAGATACCTCAATGTGTTTTGGCGGAAACGAAGCCTTTCGCCACAGAATCTCCTTCGGTGTATCCTAGCCCAATGCCGCAATACAAAGCGACAGATCGCCGGGTTGTAGCCGGGTGTAGATTCGGTGAATAAGCCGTGATGCGTGCCCGACAAAGCTCATCGCCTGCGATATTGGCACCCCTGCCCTAGCAAGACGGGTCACGACAGTCACTCGCGTGGAATGAAAGGACAGGTGCTTGAGATCGAGCTGATCGAAGAAATCCCTCCAGTGTTTCGATGCCAGCATCGGTATCCGGCAGGTGACAGTTTCCCCCGAGGCACGAAGACCATCAACGAGCGGAACCAATTTCGGATGGAGTTGAGTAGCGAATCTCTTTTTGCCTTTCGCATGAAACGTGATTGTCCGCCGTACCGTGTCGATCCGCGTCAGCGGCACTTCAGTCTCCCTGAGGCGGCAACCCTGGTGGATTGCAATTTCAAAACTGTTTATCATGTGCCCGTAAACCTCAGGGTCCTGGGCAACAAACGCAGGCAGAGCCTCGCGAATATCCTTCTCCTCTTCCGGGGTAATCTCCGGTTTCTCCTCAGCCTCATCTTTCTTGATGCCCAGTTTGGCACAAGGATTGGTTAGGCACCACCCACGTTTCAGCGCCTCCCCCATCGCCACCGAACAGATCCTAACGTCACAAAGGGCCGTGTTGATCGAGACTGGCTCCTCGTTTCTTTTTTTCTGCGCGGCCCTCCATCGAACAAATGATTCAACCGCTTGGTAGTCGAGCGCCCGTGGTACCAGAATCTTGCGCTCCGCCAGAAACAGCCTCCACTGACTCCAGGCACCCTTTGCCCTGACATGGGACTTTGGGGAGTTTCGATAGTGCATGGCCAGGAAGTCGTCGACCCAAGCTTCCCACCGCTCGGTCGACGCCGACCCTGCGAACGCTTTAGCGTCTCGGGACAATTCATTGGCCTCGTCCTGGGCCTTCCTTCGGCCCATGGGATTGTCGGTGCGGTATACTGTGGCCTTCCAAGCCCGGCGACCGGTCTTTGGGTCCAGATAGGCTATCCACCAACCTGCCGGGAAAGAATTCTAATAAGGAGGCGTATCGGCATAATGCCAGCCGATTGAGGCAAAGCGGAATTACACATTATCGCAAACCATGTGTGCCCACTTCAACCCGCATGTGCCGGAAATTCACTGGAGGGCCGTCTTCCACCATTCGTGCCAACTTTGCCATTTCTTCTCGGACGCGACGATGGTGTCGCCAGGTGCCGGAGCCCAAGCTTCCGTCATGCCCTCCTTGGGCCGTCGCGCAACGGGGTATTCGTTCGCCATTCGATCAAGCAAGGGATGGATTCTAACCCGAACGTCGAATGGCGCCACTCGATAAGCATCGAGGAGGGAATTCACCGTCTTTCCGAAGGCGACTGAGCCGACATCTCCTCGTGACCGCAATACGAGGCTGAGAATTAGGTCTATTCTGTCCGAAGGCAATCCCGGGCGGTCGAGGATTTCAACAATGCTGTGCCGCGCCCCATCCGCGGTGGCTTCGTCCGTGCCGAACGGCGGCAGGTAGCCCGCGACAAGATGAGAAGTACGCCAAAGGTCCATGGAAGACGCGTCCGGCTTTCTCAGGCGCCAGAACGCAATTGCACGCTCACACCGGGGCATGAAAGCACCGGCCAACCCAATCAGAATCAAGCCGACAACGATGATCGCGTAGAGGTTACGCAACCATTTGGCCCAAAATAGAGGGGAATTACTTTTTCTCAGCCCAATTTTCTTCAGCACTACGTCGAGATTGGCTACCTTTTCAAATCCTCCAATCGCAGCCTCATAGACAATCGCGGCCTTCAGGGTCGGATCCGGAGTCTCTTCGATCTTCTTTTCCAGTGCCTGTTTTGCGGCGGCGGCATTTTCTCCCTGCTGTACGGCGATGATTGCTCGTGCATATACCGCGCTGTAATTTGCCTCGTTGGCAAACATCCTAGCCACAACCAACTCACCAAATTTCGAAATGTCCCTTGCGTGCGAAAGCGCGAGGCGACTCGTGAGCCTGTCGACCGCGACCGAAAGATTCGTCAAGACCCCCATGAGTTCTCCCGGCGCCTTGAGGCTTCCCTTGCCGGCTAGGATTGTCGGATATGTAAGTCCAACAAGGAGAGCCGCGAACAAGGAGGTGTCATGGACCGCGCCGGTTCTATCCAGGAACCAGAATAGGCAAACAGGAACAGCCAGATATGCGGTAAGAACGAGCCACAGTGAAGGCAGTCTCCAAAGGTAGACTGTCGTGTCGCCAAGCGACGTCTCCAATCGACCGTAGGCNNACGATTCTCGGGCACCTCCCTCAGCCAACGCTCAGCTCGCGTTCGGTTTCTTCCCGCTTGGACGGAAACAGGGCCACATAGGTTGACGACAAAGAGCCCGAAGAGACGCCGGACTGCACCGTGACAAGGCCATAGTCCTTCAGATTCTTAAGTGCCTTATCCGCTGCTACGTCGTTGAGACCACTCATGCGAGTGACGTCAAATTTGGAAACGAGGCCCGAGTTGTAAATCACCCGAAGCGCCTTGAGATCATCTGTGCCGAGTGGAGGCATGGTGTAATTATCGCCGATTTGTTCGATTATTCAAGCGGCAATGGATCAGGCGCCCGTTTCCTCAATTCTTCCGGGGCTTAGGTGTTTATCGGATTCGAAGGTTTGTGTAACTCTGCGATTGAGACCAATCCCTTTCACTTGGTTGGCGTCAGAAGGCCCTGGAAGGTTTTCAGCGACGCCACTATCGCCTTCGGGTCCTTTGACACGATGGCCGTGGCTAGACTCAGTCCTGCAGCGACAAGACTGACGGCCTTTTTCAGGTCCGCGACCTTCTCCAGGAACTGGCTAGCCTGCTGAGTCGCGGCGGTCAGCTGGGCAGCGGAAGTGGATGCGGAGTCGAGGTCTAGCACGCCCGCCAACGCTTCAAGGTCATCGGAGCGCAAAAGCAGGTCGAAGACGTTGTCATGGACCTGCTGTCGGTCGTTGGGGTCGAGGTTGGCCCATTGTGCATGAAGAAAATCGGATGTCGTCTGCGCCATATCGCGGAAGCTCTGCGCCAATGTGTCGGCGTCGGCTGCTGTCAAGGGAGGCATTGTTGGATCCTAAAGTTTAGTGTTTCAGTTGCGAATNNACTCGGTACGTCGATGTTGTGCGCCAGATCGGCATGCGCGCGGGCGATCTTGTCGAGGGCCTTGGCATAGGCATCGGCGGCTTTCCGCTGACTTTCGATCATCTGGTAGTGGTCGAGCATGACAAGATCGGTCAGGCGGCTGAGCCCTGCGCTGTTCTCGGACTTTGCCTCCCTCACGAACTCGTCGATCCCTAACTTCCGCTGTCCAGACTTCGCAAATAATAGCCCCTGACGACTGTGTTCATCCTGAAGATCAGGTCCTGGACGGCCGGGTCGTCGGATACCACAAGGTCGTGGATCTTACGTTCGCGCGCATAGTCGGTGGCGATTCGCACGAGTAGATCGGCCGCTGCGACCGAAATCCCCTCCTCTTTTGCATCCATCAGCTTTAGGCTCTTCAAGCCGTCGCCCGCCTGGGCAATCTGGGTGTCGAAGGACGGGACGTTGCCGTCTGCAAGGGCGGAAAGGGCCTTCATGTAGTTCACGAGCACTTGCTGCCTTTGCTCGAACGCCCTCTGTTCCATGGTCTCTTCTGAGAGCCCGTCCTTTCCCGGATCCTTTTGGGCATAGACGTACAAGCGCTGCTTGGTCCCCACCAAATCGTCGGACACCCCCTTGTATCCACTAAGGGTGCCTGCCTGCAGTGCAAAATCGCTGACGGCTGTT
>PLKR01000651.1:0-8472 GCA_003140655.1 Acidobacteriaceae bacterium
GAAGTAGTAATCATGATCGCAGGCGGGGATACGGCGGCCAATGATACTGTCAAAGATTCCGGAAATCAGCACTCTGTGCGATCGTACCGGAGCCATTGACCCTTGGCTGAAAAACTTACGGCTTGGTCGGACCTGGCAACTATCTAGTCAATGCCTGACGGCTGGCCTTCAGCTCTATAACCAAAACAAATGCCCCACCCTTCGCCATTTCCCGAAGGGTGGGTTCTCCATTGCCGATGCCTGCCCTATGAATTGTCGGCGTATAGCGGAAAAGCCTTGCTGGACAAGGCATTCGCAGCAATTCATCACAACTGGTCACATTCCGCCTAAGTCGTCGATTCTTCGTGCGGCAAGTCCTCCGGAGCAATAGGTCGGGAGTTCGAATCTCTCCGGGCGCACCATATTTCTTCCCCGGTCAGAAGGCGTTATCACTCTGCCCGCCCATTTTCAATCCGATGAAGTTGTAGTCTTGACGTTTCACAGCGCAGCGAGCCGGCGTTGTACGAATAAGAAATAGAGAGCCAAGAGAATAAGCACGAGCCCATTCACGCCGAGCACCACCGGCGCCGTGAATACGGGAACGAGCCATCCCGACAAGAGATTCCCCATGGGCATGCCGCCGCGGAATGCGAAGTTGTAGACGCTCATCACGCGCCCGCGCATTTCGTTCGTGGTAATCAACTGCACCAGCGAATTGACCGTGGCGAATACCGCCATCATAGATGCTCCCACCAGCACAAGGATGGTGCCGCTGAGCGGGACGGATTTGGAAAGGGCGAACCCTGAAATTCCGGCGCCCAGGAGCATAAGTGCCACGAGGGCGACGATCCCTTTTCTTCGCATGTTGCCTGCACCTGCGATGGCGAGCGAACCCAGAATCGAACCCAGCCCCATGAGTGAGAGCAGGTTGCCGTAGGTTTCCGGACCACGGTGGAAGATGTCCTTCACGAATACGGGAATGTAGGTGCGCATGGGCATGCCCAACGCGGTCATGCAGAAGGCCAGCACGATCAGTGCCTCCATGGAAGCCTGCTTGCGAGCAAAATGGATTCCCTGTTTGAGGCTGGTGAACATTGATTCCGTGGTCTTCACTGGCAGGAAGCGGGCGCTGATGATTGAGAGCGAAACGATCGGAGCCAGGAAGGAAAGCGCGTTCAGACCGAAGCACCACTTCTCTCCCAGCTTCGCCAAGGCCTGTCCGGCGAGCGCCGGCCCGACCATGACGGCCACGTTGAACTGAATCGAATTCAGCGCGATGGCATTGGGCATGTCTTCTTTCTCGACCAAGGTGGGAATCAGCGCCTGGTAAGCCGGTCCGCCGAAGGCCTGGGCAAAACCGGAAATGAAGGAAAGACAGAGGATGTGCCACACGTGCACCAAGCCGGTCGCGACAAGAATAGTGAGAATTCCGGCCGTAGCCATCTGTACATACTGGGAGCCGAGCAGAATCTTGCGGCGTTCCACGCGATCAGCCACCACGCCGCCGATCAGCGAGAAGAGAAAGATGGGAATGCCGCCGAGAAACTGATCCAGCGCCAGCAAGAATGCGGAATGGCTGAGCCGGTAGATCAGCCAGCCCTGCGCCACGATCTGCATCCACGTGCCGATGCTGGAGGTGCAGGCGCCAAACCACATCAGGCGGAAATCGCGATATCGAAATGCCTTAAAGACCCGGCCAATCACTCTAGCATCTCCATCAGCTCTCGCAGAAGCGTAACATGCGGCTTCACCCGTTCGTGAAGACCGACATTCCTGGCCAGTTTGTCGGCCCAATCGCCGCCCGATGCTTTTCGGTGCAAGCCGATGTATAAGTCTGAGACTGCCGATTCCGTTAAGGGATAGCAATCCCGGACAAGTGAAAATGACGAATTCTTGAGCTATCGTCGGTAGAGTCCTTTGAGTACAATGCTGGTTGATCTTGATATCCCTATGACTGACAAGAACAAGGCGGCTTCGGATGCCGGCCCAACTCAAGTGAGATTGGGTCCGCTGGAGCGCAGAATGCTCGAAGAGGTGTGGTCGCGCGAGAGTCTGACCGTTCGTGAACTGCTGGCGGATGGCAAGATTCGGCTCGCCTACACCACGGTCATGACGACTCTGGATCGGTTGTTCAAGAAAGGTCTTCTGGACCGAACTGAAGAAGGCAGAGCGTTCCGCTACTCGGCCCATTGCGCTCCCGCAGAGCTACCGCGCTTGGTCGCGGTCAGCGGGATGCGGCGATGGATCGAGTCTACCGGGCCTTCTCCGCTACCCTTGTCGTATTTTGTGGAGGCGCTCAGCACCCATGACGCGCGACTGCTGGATGATTTGCGAATTCTGGTGGAACAGAAGCGTTCAGAACTGAAGAAGCGGGAGGGGAAAAAGTGATGTTCGTCCTCCGCGGCATGATGGTGGCGCTCGGGTTCTTCGGCGTGTTTTATTGCCTGCTTTCGCTGCTGGTCGTGTGCGTATGGCGGTGCGCGAGTCTACTGCGGCAAGACTCGGCTGTCGGCCGGGCCCGCTTGCTTTTTGGGTTACGAATCTTTCCCGTGCTGGGATCCGCGTTCCTTACCCTAGCTTTCGCCTTGCCGGCATTCTTTCTGCTGGAGGGAGGGATGGATGAAGACTTGGGAACCCTGCTATTCAGCGTTGGCACTCTTATGCTGTTGGGGGCAGGCTTGTTCCGCGTGGTAACAGCACAAGCCAGTGCTTCGCGCGTAGTCGCGAAGTGGCTGAAGGGATCTCGCAGTCTGGACGTCGACGTAAGCCGGCCTGCGCTGCCAGGTGAGACAGGATGTGCCGCCGCTCTTGTTGTATGGCGTTTCAACGCCCAGGGTGCTTGTTTCCGAGACGGCCGTTGCACTTTTGACACGCGACGAGTTGCGGGCCGCGGTCCGGCATGAGATCGGGCATGTGCGGTCGCGCGACAACTTGAAAAAGCTGCTGCTCCATGCGGCCCCTTTTCCAAGCATGACAAGCTTGGAGAGGGCATGGCAGGAAGCGGCAGAATTTGCGGCTGACGAGGCAGCGGTCTCGAACAGTGAGGACGCGATTAACTTGGCAGGCGCTTTGGTAAAGCTTTCCGATTTGGTTCCCTTGCAGGATCCGCCCGCGTTCACGACTGGACTGGTGCACCTCAGAGCGCTGGTCACCACGCGGGTAGAGCGACTGCTCGCATGGGATGAAGCCAGTTCCCGAGGTGCCCAACTACGTTGGTCGCGCTTCCTTCCTCTGATTCTTGTGACTGTTCCGTATACTGTCGCTCACTACGGTCAAGCCTTGTTGTTCACTCACCGAGTTACCGAATGGTTCATCCACTGAAGAGTGTGCGACCGTCAACCTTCCGCCCGAGCCTGAAAGCAGAAGGCATGTCCGCATGCTGCCCAGGACGCTGATAGTAAAAATTCCCAAAAACGCACTTTCGCCACGCCCATCGCAATTGCGACTACGGGTCTGCTGGTAGTAGCGGTGGCGCCCTGCTACTTTTGCTCATCTTTGCTGCGCGCAAAGAAGGGCGGAAGAAGCGTCGATAAGGGGGCAGTGGATGCGGCCAGGGACGAAGTGGAATTTTCGCTGGACCCGGCGGCCTTACCGGAAAAGCGGTCAGTTCGCAGGTTTGGTTGGGACCATGCTGTGCCTTGTGTCGTGGTCGCCGGCACAGGTGGACCGTGCCGCATTGGAGGGTACGGTGACCGATCCCTCGGAGAGGGCTTTGCCGCAGGCGCATGTCACCGCGGTGCAGAACCTGACCGGACTGCGACGGGAAACGACATCCTCTTCCCGGGGAACCTATGACATTCCCGAATTGCCGGTTGGGGTTTACACGGTCACGTTTGACCATGCTGGCTTCAAGGCGCTCACCTTCGTGAATGTAGTGCAGGTTGTCGGGCGGACGCGCACGCTGAACGCAAGCCTGCAGGTATCGGGTGGCCAGGAGCGCGTGGAAGTGTCGGCCAGTTCCGAGCAGATGGACAAGACCTCCGACGCGCTGGGCGCGCGGATCGAGCCGGCACAGGCCAAGGAACTGCCATTGAATGGGCGGAATTGGGCAACGCTGACGGCTCTGGCGCCGGGTGCGGTCGATACCGGAGGCAGCAGCCAACGCGCGGTTCGATTCGCGGGCAGAGGCCGCGACGACGACAATTTTACTTACGATGGCATCGACGCTACCAACATCGTGAACCAGCCGCAGCAGGCTTACGTGCGGTTGGCGATTCCCCTCGACACCATTCAGGAATTTCGTGCCGATTCGATGCTGGCGACGGCGGAGTCCGGAGCCACGGGAGGCCCGCAGTTAGCCGTAACCTCGCCGTCGGGCACGAATCAATTGCATGGCGACGCTTTCGAATTTCTTCGCAACAATGCGTTCGATGCCTCTGAGCCTGTTCCGCTTAATACCGCGCTGCAGCCCTTTCATTTGAATCAGTACGGAGGTTCACTGGGCGGGCCTATCGTGCGGGAAAAGACCTTCTTCTTTCTGGCCTACGAGGGATACCGGCAAATCTGGGGTTTCCCGCTGCTCGGCTTCGTCCCCAGCGATGGGTTCCGTGCCCAGGTGGCGGCGGATTCCCCAGTGCTCGTGCCAATTCTCAATGCTTATCCGGAAGGCCAGCGTTTGACGAGTAATCCCGATGTCGCGCAATTTGCGAGCGAAGGCAGACAGGTGGTGAACGAAAACTCCGCCATGATCCGCCTCGACCATGTTTTCTCGGAGAAAACAACGGCCTACGTCCGGTTCAACATCGATCGATCAGTGAATACCCAACCGCTGGCGAGCTCGGGGAATTATCTTGCCGACCGGCAACAGCTTACCTCGACTCCGGTCAACGGCGGCATCGAACTGCTGCATATTTTTTCTTCCTCCCTAGTGAACGAGGCGAAGTTCGGCTTTAACCGCGGCACGGCCGACACGACCGACATCAATCAAACGGGATCGCCTTACACATTCGCCGTTTCCGGCGCCTTTACCACTCTGAATAACAATAAAGTAAGCACAGGCGTGGGCAATTCATTCTCTGAAATCGAAAACCTGACCTGGGTTAAGGGGCGGCACACGGTGAAGGCCGGAGTAGAGATTCGGCGCATTCAATTGAACCAGGGAAACACGGAGAGCGGAACGGTTGTATTTCCCTCCACAACCGCCTTCGACGCGGATCAGGTGAGCACGGCCAGCCTCAACGGCGCTCTACCCATCAACGGCTTGCGCAAGACGCAGTATTACGGATACATCCAGGATGAATTCAAGTGGTTGCCGAACCTTACGGTGAACCTAGGCGCGCGCTACAGCTTTTTCAATATTTTTCATGAAGTGCAGGGCCGCGCCAATCCCTTCGATTTCGCGACCTGCGGACCGCAAGGTTTTTGTGGAGTGGGCGCCAGCTTCGGCCAGCCCAATTATGGCGATCTTGATCCACGCCTAGCCTTCGCCTGGGCGCCGACCAAGAGCGGGCGTACGGTGATTCGGGCTGGCTTTGGAATCTACCACGAAGACGGCCAACTGGACGATCAGAATCTTCCTATCAGCAACGAGGTGTTCGCCTACTCGTTGTCGAATAAGACAATTCCTACTCTTAGCTATCCGATCACTCCGTTCCTGGCGCTTACGACGGGGATCGTTTCGCCGCGGGACGATGACCGGCGGCGCAAGGATACCTACGTCGAACAATGGGGTCTTTCCGTGCAGCAGGCCTTGCTGGCCGACTTCGTGGGAACCGTTTCCTACGTGGGGAGCAAGGGCGTCCATCTGCTCACTCTTTCCGAAGTGAACGTCGTCAATCCGCTTACCGACACGCGTCCTTACCCGGCTTTTGGGCAAGTGAGTTGGCGGGGCAACAGAGACAACAGTAACTACAATGGGCTCTCCGCAGCGGTGAAGCGTTCGTTCTCGCACGGCTTCCTGCTGTCGGCGAACTATATGTGGTCGCACGAAATCGACGACGGCTCCGACGGCAGCGGCGACGGCGACTCGCTGGTGGCTGAAAATGTCGCCTGCCAGCCCTGCGAGCGCGCCGACGGTATTTGGGACGTGCGCCATGTATTCAACGCGAACGCCGTGTATCAACTTCCCTTCGGGCCGGGCAAACGGTTTTTGAACCAGCCGGGAATCTGGCGCAATCTTGCAGGCTCCTGGGAAGTGACTTCCATGGTCGTGGCACGCACGGGTTTCCCGGTGAACGTTACGATTGACCGCTCGTCTTCTGCGGTACCCGACGGCAACACCACCGATCAGCGTCCCGATCTCGTGCCCGGAGTTTCGCTCACGCCGCCGGGTGGCTCCACGATCGCGGAATGGGTCAATCCGGCGGCGTTCGCCGCACCTGCCCCAGAGACATTCGGCGATGCGCCACGCGATGTGGCTCGCGGGCCGGGCGCGTGGCAGATGGATCTTGGAATTGGGAAACACATTCCCTTGACCGAGCGCGTACGGCTTGAGTTTCGTGCGGAATTATTCAATATCTTCAACCATCCGCAGTACGGGCTGCCGCAATCGGATATCTCCCCTTATCTGGCTGGTGAACAGGGAGTCTTCGGCAGTATCATCCAGACTGTAAACACGACTACTCCGGTTAGCCCGGTGGGAACGGGAACCCCACGCGAGATTCAGTTCGTGTTAAGGGTAGCCTTCTAGGGGCTTCCCGAGGCGAACGTCCCGGCAACCGAGGCTCGTCCATTAATCTCGACATGAACTACGATGCCATTCTGGTGGTTTCTTTCGGTGGGCCGGAATCTAAGGAAGAGGTGATTCCCTTCCTCGAAAACGTGTTGCGCGGACGGAATATTCCGCGTGAACGCATGCTGACTGTAGCCGAGCACTATTACCACTTCGAGGGCAGGAGCCCGATCAACCAGCAAACGCGCGAACTGATCGCCGCGCTGGAGGTGGAGTTGGAGCGGAACGGGCCTAGGCTCCCAATCTACTGGGGAAACCGCAACTGGCGCCCACTCCTGCCCGAGACACTGCGAAAGATGGAGCAGGATGGCATTCGGCGGGCTTTGTGCTTCGTCACTTCGGCTTACAGTTCGTACTCAGGATGCCGGCAATATCGCGAAGACATCGCGCGGGCGCGGAGTGAAGTTGGGCCGGGCGCGCCGGAGGTGGAGAAACTGCGGCCGTTCTTCAACCATCCTGCATACATCGAGGCCACGGTGGAGCGAGTGCGTGATGCACTGCAGGCCGTTCCAGCGGACACGCAGGGCAATGTGCAGATCGTCTACACCGCGCACAGTATTCCGCTTCCCATGGCTAACACTTCTGATTATGTGCGGCAACTGGAAGAGGTGCGGCGGCTGATTTCGGGAGCGCTCGGGCACAAGAACGATGCGCTGGTCTACCAGAGCCGCAGCGGCGCGCCGGGACAGCCTTGGTTGGAGCCGGACATTCTTGATTACTTGCGCCAAGTGAAGGCTGGGAATCTGGCGTCGGCTGTGGTGCTGGCGCCGATCGGCTTCATCTCCGACCACATGGAAGTGTTGTATGACTTGGACGTGGAAGCGCGGCAGCTTTGCGATTCGCTGGCGTTGCCCATGACTCGGGCGAAAACCGTGGGCGTGCATCCGAAGTTCGTTGGCATGATTCGCGAACTGATTCTGGAGCGGATGAATCCGGGGTTGGAGCGGCGGGCGTTGGGATTGCTGGGACCTCGGGGGGATGTTTGTGCGGAGGATTGCTGCCCGGCGCCGGGGCGACCGCATGCGACCTAGATGGAACTGGGCACTTTGGGGCGTTCGTAGTCTGTCGCCTTCGGACTGCCCTCGACTAGATGCATGGTGTTGAGAATTGTCTGGATGACCGCTTCATTCCCCACGGCCGTGTTGATCATCACATGGTAGAGGGAACGCGTGGGCCAGTCGGCGTCGAAGTAGTGTTTTACGAAGGCGATGCGCTCACGGTCAACGGTATCGACTAGATCCTCGGCTTCGGATTTCGTGCATTCGTCCTGCAGCAGGCGTTGCAGCTTTTCGGCACGNNCGAAACCATGCGGTCGGCATCGAAGGCCTGATTGCCGAGAGGAGAATGGCGCTCGTAACTGCCGCGCCAAAAAGTCTTTGCGAGTCGGTAGAAACTGCTGTCCATGCGCTCTTCGCAGCGGGAGACCGCGGACAGTTCGACATTGGCGAGGCGGGCAATCTCTTCGGTGAGAAGGCGGTCCCAGAGCTTCCAACCCAAGCGGTGGGCCAGTTCAGCGGCGATGGCGCCGCCGCCGCAGCCGTACTCGCGCTCAATGGTGATGAGACGAAACATGGCTACCCCTAGTTTACCGCGAATTAGTGTACCGCGATTCCGCCGCCGGGCCTGCCTTTTTTCATCAGGAACACAAAGGGAACCATCACCAGGATGCATGTGCCGAGAAGCCGGAAGTCATCGACATAGGCGAGCATGGTGGCCTGGCGCAGCACCGTGCTTTCGATCAAAGCATAGGCCTGCTGGGTGGCGAACGCGGCGCTCGCTCCGTGTGCCCGCATAGCCTGTGTAGCGCCCTGGAGCATCTGCTG
>PLKR01000651.1:8487-10043 GCA_003140655.1 Acidobacteriaceae bacterium
TGTCCCGGGGCAGAAAGGCGTAGGCAGCCGTGTTGATGGGAACGAACAGGAACGCCATGCCCGCGGCCTGAAAGACGCGAGCCGTGGCCGCGGTGCGGAAGTCCATGTCCAGGTCAAAACCGGCCATGTGGAACAGGGACGCGGAAAGCACGACTAAACCGAAAAGCAGCAGCCAGCGCGGGCTGTAGCGCGAGAGCAGGAACCCCACCAGGGGCAGCAAGAGCATGATGGTGAATCCGCCGGGCATGAGCGCCAGGCCCGAACGCTCGGCGGTGTAACCCAGCAGGGTCTGCATGAATAGCGGAAGCAGCAGCGTGCTGCCGAGCAGGGCAAATCCCAGCATGAACATCAAGGAATTGGAGACGGCGAAGGTGCGATCGCGGAAAAGATGCAGATCGATGATGGGGTCTTTGTGCCTCCACTCCCAGAAAATCACGAAGATCAATGAGGCGGCGGCGATCAAGGAAAGGATCACGATGAAGTGCGATTCGAACCAATCATCGCGCTGGCCCTTGTCGAGGACAATCTGCAAAGTTCCCAGGCCCAACGCAACTAAACCGAGGCCGATGTAATCGATTTTGGTTTCGCTGAGCTTGCGGCGCTTGAGATAGGGAGGATCTTGAATGAGCCGCGAGGTCAGCAGGAGGGAAAGGATGCCGACCGGAATATTGATGAAAAAAATCCAGCGCCAGGTGAAATTGTCGGTGATCCAACCGCCGAGGGTTGGACCGATAGCGGGAGCGCTAACCACGGCGATGCCATAAACGGCAAAGGCCATGCCCCGCTTGGCGGGCTCAAAGGTATCGGCGAGGATTGCTTGTTCGCTGGGCTGGAGACCGCCTCCACCGGCGCCTTGCAGCACGCGGCAAATGATGAGAACAGTCAGGTTGGGCGCAAGTCCGCACAGAAAAGAACTGATGGTGAACAGCGCCACGCAGCCCATGTAGAAGTTCTTGCGTCCGACGATGGAAGAGAGCCAGCCGCTGAGCGGCAGCACAATGGCGTTGGAGACAAGATAGGAAGTCAGAACCCAGGTGCTCTCATCCTGCCCGGCAGAGAGGCTGCCCGCAATGTGAGGCAGAGCGACGTTGGCAATGGAAGTATCGAGCACTTCCATGAATGTCGCCAGCGTGACCGTGATGGCGATGATCCAGGGATTTACGGCCGGTCGCCAGGCATCGGCGCTGGCGTTATTCAGGGTGGTGGCGCCAGCGCTCATCGCCGAATCCAGACCTTGGGATCGACCGACATTCCGGGCCGAAGGGACTGATCCTTGTTTTCTCCCGGATCGAGCACGATCTTAACCGGAATACGCTGCACCACCTTCACGTAGTTGCCGGTGGCGTTCTCGGGAGGCAGCAAGCTGAAACGGGCGCCGCTGGCCCCGGCGATGCTATCGACCTTGCCCTTGTAGCTTCTTCCGTTGGCATCGACTTCCACGGTGACCCGCTGGCCAACCTTCATCTCACGAAGTTGGGTCTCTTTGAAATCGGCGGTGATCCAGACATCGTTGAGAGGAATGATTTTCATCAGTTCCTGGCCAGGGGCGACGTTCT
>PLKR01000651.1:10061-19186 GCA_003140655.1 Acidobacteriaceae bacterium
AATTGCTGGGGCCCGGTTTGGGCGTTGCGCCAGTTGGCTTGCGCCTGCAACAGCTTGTCCTGGGCTTGAGTCACTTGCGACTGGGCGGAATCGGCCATGGCGCGAGCGGCTTCGACGGCGGCTGCTTCGGCTTTAGCCGCAGCTACAGCCTGATCGTATTGTTGGAGCGAGATCTCCTGCTTATCCACGAGTTGCTTGTAGCGGACCAGGTCGTTCTGCGCTTTTACGTTGTTCGCTTCGGCCTGGTCGCGCTGGGCCCTGGCTGCCTCGAACTGTTGTTTGGCGGCGGCGATTCCGGCACGGGCGCTGGCCACATCGGCCTCGGTCGACGACACCTGGCTGGTGGTGCTGACCGAAGTGATGGGAACATTGACGCCCGCTGCGGCGGCGGTGGCCTGCGCATCTTCGAAATCGGCTTTGGCGCGCTCGTAAGCAACCTGGTANNGGTGCTGATGGAATTGATGTGGCCATCCACCTGGGCATCATCGGTGGATTCGTAACTGGTGACATAGCGGTAGACGAAAATCCCCACCACCAGCAGAACTACCACGGCGACGACGACGGCGATGCGGAAGCCGGGGCTGGCGGTGCGCGAAGGACGAGTGCGGAAGTCCCGTTCCGTGGAGGGCAATGGCTTGGTGCGGCTTTCGGACTGAGCGCTCTCGGGTTGAGCGTTCCCGGGTTGAGCGTTCCCGGGCTGAGCGTTAGCGGGCGGAGCGGCGGGCGGGCTTTGCGTCGTCGGTTCCATAAATTTGAGTTAGTGTTCTTCGCCTTTCAAATATCGTTTGACTCCCTGTTCGGCATCGCCGATGGCGCGCGCCAGTTCGATCTTAGACAGGTTATGCGCGTAGAGACTCTGAATGTAAGACTCATGCGCGCTGGCGACGGACTCCTGCGCCTGAACCACTTCCAGGTTGTCGGCCACGCCAGCCGTGAAGCGATCTTCCGACTGGGTAAGGGTTTGTTCGGCCAATTCGACGGAACTGCGTGCAACTTCCACCTGCTCGGCGGCGGAACTCAAGTCCAGCAATGAGGCGCGAACTTCATAGTCGATGCGCCCGCGCAGATCGGCCAACTGAGAGCGCGCCTGCTTCAACTGGGCATCGGCTTCGAGAACGTCACTATGAACTTTTCCTCCCGCAAAGATGGGAATGTTCAGGCCCCCATTCACTTGCCAGGTTCCGTTGGATTGGGCCGGTGTCACTCCGATATCGCCGTAGTTTGCGTTGAGGTCCAAGCTGGGATAGTACCCAGCGGTCGCCGCACGGCGCGAAAGTTCCGCCGCCCGGACTTGCGCCTGAGCAGCCTGATAGTCGGAGCGCGCGGCATAGGCGCGTTGCAGGTAAGTCTCAAGCGGCAAAGGGGTCAGCGCCTGGTACGGGGCTTTCTCGGTCAGGAGAAACTCTTGACCCGGCGGCAGTCCGATTACACGAGCCAGGGACAGTTTCTGCTTGGCAAAATCGTTGCGTGCGGCGATGAGCTGTTGCTGGCGGGTCTGCAATTCAACTTGAGAGCGCAGAGTATCGATAGCCGGATTCAGCCCGGCCTTTTGCTGGTCGACGGCTTTGTTGTAGAGAGCCTGGGAGTTCTTAACCTGGGCGTCCGTGGTTTCGATGCGAGCGGCGGTGGCAATGGCCATTAAGTAGGCATTGCCTACGGCAAGCACAACTAGCTCGCGCGCGTCCTTGTAGCTGTAGCCCGCCGACTTCAAGCTTTCGGAGGCGGCGCGTTCCTTCTCGAGATCTTTGAAGTTGAAAAGAGACTGACTCACCGAGGCGCGCGCGTCGAAGTAGTTGAAGGGACCGATCACGCGGGGAACCGGAAATGGAAAAACATTGCTCTTAAACCCAAGGGCAGTGAGGCTCTGGGTCTGGACGTCTTCCTGCACTCGGGCCGAGAGGTTGGGCAGGAGGTTGCTAAGTTCTTTCCATCTCTCGCCCCGCGCCATGATGGTCTGATCGCCAGAGAGCAGCAGGCCGAGGTTATTGCGGAGTCCGCGGTCGATAGCCTCTTGTAAATTCAGCGGCAAGACTTCTGACGTCGCTTTGCCCTCCGGCTCGCTGCCGGTGAAGGGACTCTGGGATCCGGGCAGAGAAATGGAAGGCGCGGAATTCTGAGCCACAACTCCTGTGACAGAGAACAGAAGTGTCAGCGCGAAGGCAAGAAAGCAGCGGTTTGGATGAGACAAGAAACGGGGCATTTCCTATCGTGAAAAAGTCCCATTATAACGAGTTTTCGGGACGACCTTTCTCATTCACGGCATAACGTCTTGTTACTGATTCGCTTAAAGCGCCTTGCGATGCAAAAACCCCCCGGAGCCTGCACTTTTGCAGTTGGACGCGATTGAGAGGCAATGGGGCAATTACTTTGGACACTTCCACTCCGAAGGGCATGCCGATAGAGTATAGGGAGATCACCCCAAAAAACCACCGAGGTCGTTCAACTTACATTCGAGCTCGTGGAAAAGCAATCGTAAGTGCTACGAACATTCCGAAACATCCACTCCTCATGTCCGCCTCGACTCCAAAGTCTGCAACGAAACGGATTCACCGCCGCCGGAGACGGTATCGGAGATACCGCGCCGACTTCCGAGTCACAGTAAATTTTCTTCTGGGGAACCAGTACCAGAAGCTTGAGGGGCATTGCAGGGATCTGTCCGAAGCCGGAATCGGCATACTCCTGGCGACCGAAATGAACGCTGGCGAGGTGGCCGGCTTGACTTTCTCGCTTCCGGGATCGGCCGTTCCGTGGCAGGTACGAGCGGTGGTCCGTTACCGCCGTGGATACCAGTACGGCTTTGAGTTCCTGTCCCTCACGGGGGAGCAGCAAGCATCGCTGAATCGTTACTTCAACGGCCTGGAACCCATCGACTGAAGACTTTGCCTTCGGCGTGCGGAGCCGCCGAGGCTTCCGAGACGGGTACTCTGGAGATGACTTCGGTCATCTTGTGGACAAGCGACCCAGGGTTCAACCTGAAACCGGGGACTCGTTCGCACGAGCGAGAGGAAGCGCCATTTTCAATGAGTAACTCCAAGCCTAACGCGGCGGTGGGAATGGACTGGACGGAGCTACTGGCCGATCCAGAACTGGCACGGAACCTTGGAAAACTGCTACAGGCCTATCGCGATGCCCCGTCCGAGGGCAGAGAAGAAGCACTGCTGGCGGCCATGCGAGAGGTCAAGAAAGAAGCTTCCGGCGGGCCCTCAACCCCGGCAAGCTCGACCAAGGTAGCGGCGGAGCCTCCAACGCAATCCCTGCCTAAGCCGGTCTCGGCGCCTCCTCCGTTTGAGCCCGATATCTTCAGCCCCAACTGGGGACAAGATCGACGCCGGCATCCTAGAATCAGGTGTTTTGTGGCAGTGGAGCTGCGGGTCAATGACGCGGACGCTCCCATCTGGGGCAATCTTTCCAATACCAGCATGGGTGGATGCCAAGTCGAGACTGCGATTCACATTAGCGGCGGCGCCAAAGTGGAAATCGGACTTTGGGTCGCGAGTGGCAAGATTTGGGTGAAAGGCCTCGCGCTGAATGGAGTAGTCACTAGCAGCACGCCTGCTGCAGGAATGCGCATTCGCTTCGCTGGAATGGATCCCGCNNGAAAAAGAGAATCTCCGCCAGTTTCTCAAGTATGTCCAAGAGACCACAAGAACGTCGAACAGCGAAAACGGCTACCTGCAACTGTTAAAGTAGGTTAGTATCGCTGTTTCTTCGGTTCCAACCGTTTCAGCATTTTCTCTCCATATTTTCACAAAACCCGCGACATTGGTCCGCCAGAAATTGGTACACTCGATGCGTATCTGCAACCCTTTCTGCCCTGGGAACTCTAACCAGACTAGCGAGTAGAGGAACTCAGGGAACGCAGAGCTGTCCCCAGAAGGAGAGCGCATCACATGGTAGCCAGTGAACAAGTGGTGGTGACCGGCAAGCAGTTGGACGCGCTGAGTATTAACACGATCCGCACCTTGGCGATTGACGCCGTGCAGCAGGCTAACAGCGGACATCCCGGCGCTCCCATGGGTCTTGCGCCGGTGACTTACTGCTTGTGGCAGGAATTCCTGCGATACGACCCGGAAGATCCGAAGTGGCTGAACCGCGACCGGTTCGTGCTGTCGAACGGCCACGCTTCCATGCTGCTCTACGCCATGCTTTATCTTGCGGGGGTGCGCGAAGTCGGTGAGAACGGGGAAGTTCTGAAAACGCTCGCGATTCCCCTGGAGGAGATCAAGCGCTTCCGGCAACTTGGGAGCCGGACTCCGGGACATCCCGAGTCACACCTCGCCACCGGGGTGGAAACCACGACGGGGCCGCTCGGCCAGGGCGTGGGAAACAGCGTTGGGATGGCGATTGCCAGCCGGTGGCTGGCTGCGAATTTCAACCGTCCCGGCTTTGATGTCTTCGATTTCAACGTCTACGCCATGTGTTCGGACGGCGACCTGATGGAAGGCATCGGTGGCGAAGCCGCGTCGCTGGCGGGACATCTGAAGCTTTCGAATCTGTGCTGGATGTATGACCACAACGGCATCACGCTCGATGGTCCTGCCGACTGGTCATTCAGCGAAGACGTAGCGACACGATTTGTCGGCTACGGATGGAACGTGACGCGGGTTGCCGATGCCAACGATCTGGAGATGCTGGCACGGGCCTTTGAAACCTTCCAGAAGACGACGGATCGTCCCACCTTGATCATCGTGGACAGCCACATTGGCTATGGATCGCCGCACAAGCAAGACAGCAATGCGGCGCACGGAGAGCCTCTCGGCGAAGAGGAAGTGCGGCTGACGAAGAAGTTTTATGGCTGGCCGGAGGATGCCAAGTTTCTGGTGCCGGAGGGCGTGCGGGAACACTTCCAGGATGGCATTGGAAAGCGTGGTCATGAGGCGCGCACACAGTGGGCGAAGATGTTCGCGGATTATTCGCAAAAGTATCCGGACTTGGCGGAGCAGTTGCACCGCATGCAGCGCCGGGAGCTTCCCGACGGGTGGGATAAGAAGCTTCCAACGTTCCCGGCGGACGGGAAAGGAATCGCTACGCGCGAGAGTTCCGGAAAGGTGCTGAATGCGCTGGCGCAGAACATTCCGTGGCTGATCGGCGGCTCGGCGGACCTAGCCACTTCGAATAAGACTAACCTTACAGGCGCGGGTGACTTTCAGCCCGGCGAGTACGCGGGACGCAATCTGCATTTCGGCGTGCGCGAGCACGTGATGGGCGCGAGTGTGAATGGGCTTACGGTTTCTGGAATCCGCGCGTTCGGGGCGACATTCTTCAATTTCAGCGACTATATGCGCGCCAGCATCCGGCTCTCCGCGCTGATGGAGATCCCCTCCATTTTCATTTTCACGCACGACTCGATCGGTCTGGGAGAGGACGGACCAACGCACCAACCGATCGAGCAACTGGCATCGTTGCGTGCCATGCCAAATCTGGTTGTGCTTCGTCCGGGCGACGCGAATGAAGTGGTTGAGGCGTGGAAGATCATTGCGCAGTTGCAGCACCAGCCGGTGGCGCTAGTGCTGACGCGGCAAGCGATTCCGACTTTAGACCGCACGAAGTACGGCGCGGCTTCCGGCACGGCGAGGGGAGCGTATGTTCTCGCTGACGCGCCTGCCGGCAAGCCGGATGTGATTCTGATGGGTACAGGCAGCGAAGTTTCGCTGTGTGTCGAGGCCTACGAAAAGCTCAAGGCGGAAGGCATTCCGGCACGAGTGGTGAGCATGCCCTCGTGGGATATTTTTGAACAGCAGGATGCGNNAAAGGTTGGCATGCACCGGTTCGGCGCTTCGGCTCCGTTGAAGGATTTATTGAAGTTTTTCGGTTTCACCGTGGATGCTGTAGTTGCGGAAGCACGCAAGGCGATGGCGAAAAAGTAGCAGCAATTCTGATCGGATGACGCCATTCGCTGAAGGTTATCAGGGAGAAAATCATGATGCAGCCAACTGGAGTTCTGGAAACCTCAAAAGCTACCAATCCTTTGCGGGCATTGCTCAGCTATGGGCAGTCGATGTGGCTCGACTACATCCGGCGGGATTTGATCACGAGCGGAAGCCTTAAGAAGATGATTGACGACGACGGCCTGCGAGGCATGACGTCGAATCCTGCGATCTTCGAGAAGGCGATCGCTGAAAGCTCACTTTACGACGATATGTTGAAGTCGCTGGCTTCGCGCAATGATCTCGACACGACCGCCCGCTACGAACAGATCGCGATTCGCGACATTCAAGATGTCGCCGATGTGCTGCGCCCGGTGTATGAGAGTTCGAAGTTCCGGGACGGGTATGTCAGCCTGGAGGTTTCTCCTCTACTTGCGCTGAAAACACAGGAGACGATCGACGAGGCGCGCCGCCTGTGGAAGGCAGTAAATCGCGAGAACGTGATGATCAAGATCCCGGGAACGGCGGAGGGACTTCCCGCAATTCGCCAGGCGATTGGCGAAGGCATCAATGTCAACGTGACCCTGTTGTTCGCGCAGGAAGTCTACGAGCAGGTTGCGGAAGCCCACATCGCCGGACTCGAAGATCTGAGCAAGCGTGGTGGCAATCTGAAGAAAATCGGAGGCGTGGCCAGCTTCTTCATCAGCCGCATCGACTCGCTGGTGGATTCGATGATCAACGACAAGCTGAAAACTGCCACCGACGCCCAACAAGAGGCGCTGCTGAAGAGCCTGCTCGGCAAAGTTGCGATCGCTAATGGAAAGATGACCTACCTGCGCTATCAGCGCATCTTCAGCGGGCCACGATGGCAAGCCCTGGCGGCACAGGGAGCCCAGACCCAGCGCGTTCTGTGGGCGAGCACCAGCACAAAAAATCCCGCCTATCGTGACGTTATGTATGTCGAAGAATTGATCGGGCCCGATACGGTAAATACCATGCCTCCGGCCACGATCGATGCGTTTCGCGATCACGGGCGGTTGCGGAACAGCCTCACCGAAGACGTGGCCGGTGCGCAGAACGTGATGGACAATTTGGCAAGAACCGGCATCTCGATCAAAGAAGTGACTACCAAGCTCACGGATGATGGAGTGAAGCTGTTTGCGGATGCGTTCCACAAGCTGTTGGCTGCGGTCGAGAAAAACACGCAGCCAAAAGGAAAAACCGCTTGAGCCGCCTGAAAACTTCGCTGCCAGAAACCCTCGNNGCTGTGGACCGGTGACGATGAGGCCAGTTGGCTGGGTTGGTTGGACATTACCGAAGAGCAGATTGCCCACCCGGTAGAGTTGCGGAATCTTGCCAAGGAGGTGTGGAGCGCGGGGTTCAAGGACATTCTTCTGCTGGGCATGGGAGGATCAAGCTTGTGTCCGGAAGTCCTGCGCATGACATTCGGCAAGATTGCCGGTTACCCTGATCTGCACGTGCTCGATTCTACCGACCCGGCACAGGTAAAGACATTCGAAAACAAGATCGATATTGCCAAGGCACTCTTCATTGTTTCCAGCAAGTCGGGCAGCACTCTCGAACCCAACATCTTCAAGCAATATTTNNAAGCAGGCTGTGGGCGCGGACAAGGCCGGCAGCCACTTCATAGCCATCACCGACCCCGGCTCGAAAATGCAGCAGGTAGCGGAAGCAGATCGTTTCCGGCATATCTTTTTTGGCCGGCCTTCGATCGGCGGCCGCTATTCCGCGCTTTCACACTTCGGCATGGTGCCTGCGGCAGTCGTGGGAATCGACACCAAGAAATTTCTAGACCGCACCCAGGAAATGGTGCAGGCGTGCGGACCTTCCGCTCCCGTCGAAGAAAATCCTGGCGCGGTGCTGGGAATCATTCTGGGTACGGCAGCCCGCAGCGGCCGCGATAAAGTCACGATCATCACTTCTCCGGATATCTCCGACCTCGGCGCCTGGCTCGAGCAGTTGCTGGCCGAGTCCACGGGGAAAGTTGGGAAAGGCATCATCCCTGTGGACCGCGAAGAACTGGCAGCGCCGCAGGTTTACGGCAACGATCGCGTGTTTGTCTACATCCACACAAATCATGCGACAGATGTGCGGCAGGATGCGAAGGTGCGGGCACTCGAAGAGGCCGGGCACGCCGTGCTGCGAATCTCGATGGCAGACACCTATGACCTGGGAGCGGAATTTTTCTGCTGGGAGATTGCCACCGCGGTTGCCGGTTCCATCATCGGCATCAACGCTTTCAACCAACCGGACGTTGAGGCCAGCAAGATTGCGACTCGGAATCTGACGTCTGAGTACGAAAAGACTGGTTCTCTGCCCGCGGAAAAACCTATCGTCGAAGACGACGGCATCAAGTTGTTCACCGACGCGAAGAATGCCGCGGACCTGGCGCGGGCCGCGGGCGGAGACAAGTCTCTAGCCGGATATTTGAAGGCTCATTTGGGACGCATTGGCACCGGTGATTACTTTGCCGTGCTGGGATTTATTCAGATGAATGCCGAACACGAAGCAACACTTCAGGCCATCCGGCACGCGGTTCGGAACAAGAAACATGTGGCAACCTGTCTGGGTTTTGGACCTCGTTTTCTGCACTCGACGGGACAGGCGTACAAGGGCGGACCGAATTCCGGCGTGTTCCTGCAGGTGACTTGCGACGATGCTTTAGAACTGCCGGTACCGCAACAGAAGTATACATTCGGCGTGGTCAAGGCGGCGCAGGCGCGGGGCGATTTCCAGGTGCTGACCGAGCGCGGGCGGCGCGCGCTTCGCGTGCATCTGCACGATGTGGACGCGGGTCTAGCGACGCTGGCAGCCGCGGTGCAAAAAGCACTTGGATAATTTCGCGGCGAAAGCCGGCGGGACCCTTCGACTTTGCTCAGGGCAGGCTCCTTCGACTTTGCTCAAGGCAGGCCCCGGCCCTACGTTTTAGCGCGACGCAGTTTCGACGCTACGATTTAAGGAGAAACAGATGCAATTAGGAATGGTGGGTCTGGGCCGCATGGGCGCGAACATGACGCGCCGCCTGATGCGCGGCGGGCATCAACTNNGCGGTTCGTCGTCGTTGGAAGATCTGGTCGGCAAACTGAAACCGCCGCGCGCGGCGTGGGTCATGGTGCCGTCGGGCGGTCCCACCGAACAGACGGTGCAGAAGCTCGCGCAGCACATGCAGGCCGGCGACGCCATCATCGACGGCGGCAATTCCTATTTCAAGGACGATGTGCGCCGGGCGGGTCAACT
>PLKR01000648.1:0-353 GCA_003140655.1 Acidobacteriaceae bacterium
TGAACCACACCTTGCAGCACGTTGACGCTCTTGCCGATGGAAATCAGCAGCGTGAGGGTGACCGCAACATAGAGGGTACCGGAAATCAAGCCGCCCCAAGCGACGGCTCCGGGAAGAATGCGCGCAGGGTCACGGATTTCGTCCCCCATCACAGAAGCGAGTTCGAGGCCGATCAGACCGAAGCAGATGACGCCGAAGGAATTGAGCACGAAGCGCGGGTTGGCGGGAATCCGGAAGTCAGCGGCGGTGATAGCGGTGCCAAAGCGCAAGCAGATCACCACACCAAGGCCGATCAGGACAGCGGCAGCAATGAAAGTACCGATGGCGCCGAGGTTGTTGATCCACTTGCCGAC
>PLKR01000648.1:431-6754 GCA_003140655.1 Acidobacteriaceae bacterium
GCCCAAAGATAGACTCCGCCTTCGCCGGGATAGCGATGGGCTAGTTCGATGACGGCGATGCCTTGCGGCCAGAAGAACAGGATCAGGGAGATGATCCAGAGCCAGATGGTGACGCCGCCGTTGGCAGCGATGGAGGGGACTACGTTGAGGTTGAAGACGGCGACTACGAAAAGGAGGACTAGATCGCGGCGTCCGAGGGCGCGGATCAGGTGGGGCTGGGCGGCGGGTTGGGTGGTCGTGGACAAAATCTTTCTACGGTCGCCTCGCTTCGCTCGGCGGACAGCCGAGGCGGGTGTCCCGACATGAGCATTGGTCGTGCATGCGGGGCGGGCGAGGGCGCCCGCCCTACACATTGCTTTTAGTGCGCGGCCAGCGCCGGTTGGCCCATGCGTTCTTGCTGCGCTTTCGATAGCGATTCGGCTATGTCGTCGAAGGCGGATAGATGCTTGTCTATGTCGGCCCCGGTGTGCTGGACGGAAATTGTCCACTGCTCATCCCACCAGTAGGGCTGAGGCATCACGCCGCGGTTGACCATGCCGAACCAGTAGTGCCGCCAGAGATCGATATCGATCGTTGTCCAATCGCGGTAGTTCCGAATTTCTTTGGGATAGAACATCAGCGCGCCGTTGGCTCCCGCTTGCGCGATGTAGGCTTGCAGGCCAACTCTTGCGATGGTCTTGCGATATCCGTCGGCTAATTTCTTGCCGAGTTTGTCGACGTGGGCNNTTGTAGGTGCCGCCGTGGAAGACTTTGTGTTGCGAGATGAGGTCCATCACAGATTTGCTTGCGCCGAATGCGGCGAGAGGGAAGCCGCCGCCGATCGACTTGGCGAGGCAGATCATGTCGGGGTGAACGTTGAAGTATTCGCTGGCCCCGCCCCAGCCCAGTTTGGCGCCGGTTTTCACTTCGTCGAAGATCAGGAGCGCGCCGTTTTTCGTGGCGATTTCGCGCAGACCCTGCAGGAAGCCGGGCTGCGGCATGCAGAGGCCGACGTTCATGAGGATAGGTTCCAGAATAATCGCGGCGATTTCGCCGGGATTTTCTTTGAAACGGCGCTCGACGGTGGCGAGGTCATTGAAGGTGGCGATGACCACGTCGGCGACAGCGGATTTGGGCACGCCGAGTCCGCCGGGGACCGACGTGGGATTGTTGATATCGCCGAAATCTGGAGCGTGGGGCTTGACGCTGACCAGAGCGGAGTCATGCAGTCCGTGGTAGGCGCCTTCGAATTTTACGATTTTGTCGCGACCGGTAGCGGCTCGCGCCAGACGAATGGCATGCATCGTGGCTTCGGTGCCGCTATTGCCGAAGCGGCACATCTCGACCGGAAACCGTTTGCAGATTTCTTCCGCGAGTTCCCACTCCATGTCGTGCGGCATGCCGAACATGGTTCCGGTGGAGAGACGTTTTTCGACGGCCTTCATGACGGCGGGATGGCAGTGTCCGGCCATGAGCGCACCGAAGGTCAGGTTGTAGTCGATGTATTCGTTGCCGTCGAGGTCGCGAAACTTGCTGCCGCTGGCTTCTTTCACGAAGATGGGCCAGGGTTCGTAGTGGCGATAGTTGCTGGCTACGCCGAGCGGAATGCGTTTGAGGTTTTTCTTGTGCGCTTCGGCGGATTTGGGCGTGCGACGCTCGAAGGTCGCAAGCTCTTTTTGCAGATCGGGATACATCAGGTTCTCCGAGGAAACTCAGGCCGGCGGTTTCTTGGTAAAGCTGCGGGCCATTAGAATGCCGGGACGGCGGGCCGTCCCGGGTGTATTTCTTTAGTTTAGTCCTTCACGCTAGAAAAAAAACTTCAAAGCAAACTGCAAGAGCCGGGGATCTCCGGCCGACGTGATCAGGCCAAACCCCGACAGGCCATCCTGGTAGTGGCCGTCCGGGTTGGAGAAGTTCGTGCGATTGAAAACATTGAATATCTCCGCCCGGAACTGCACGTACTTGGTCTCGGTCAGAGGAATTTTTTTATGAACCGAGAAGTCCCAATCGGCAAGCCCTGGGCCGCAGCAGATTGTGCGTTGTGTGCCATTGTTGAAGCTGCCGAGCGGCGGATCGGAGAACTGGTTGTAGTTGAGGTAGAAGCCTCCAGTTTTCTTGGGATTCAGGATTTGCAGCGGGCCGTTCAAGCTGGGAGCCTCCGTTCCCAGGAAGAACAGGCTGTTAATGAGTTCGGTATCGTCTTCGGTATCGAGACGAATGGGGAATCCGCTCTGGAATTGGGTAATGCCTGAAATTTCCCAATCGTTGAGCACCTTCCCGGCAAGGCCCTGACGTTTGGCGATGGGCAGTTCCCAGTCGTAGCTGACTACGAAGCGCTGTTTCGAGTTGAACAGCGAGAGGGCGCGGCTGGCGCGGAAGTTGAACGGGTTCAGGGTTTCTTCGAATGTCGATCCGTCGTCAATCGACTTGCTGAAAGTGTACGCGGCCTGAAACTGCAGTCCGTGGGAGAAGCGCTTTTGCAGCATCATCTCGAGCGCGTTGTAGTTGGAGGCGGCGATGGTGTCTTCGGCGAAGACGTCAGTGAAGACGGGAACACCATCTACGGGGCAACCGGTGCCAGCCGTAAACGGCGCTCCGGTCGGATTACAGTTGGGCGAAGAGTAGGGGCGCAGGCCGACGAGATTCAGCGCAGGGTTTCCCGGACCATATTGCGGAACAGATCCGTAGGGCATATGAAGCGTGTAGCCGGCGGGAATGCTGTCGGCCGGCAGAACCCAGTCGCTATCCTCCACTGTCGGTCCGCAGCCATAGGCTGTTGAGAGAGCCGGGTTGGGGCTCGGTCCGGTGGCGGAGTAGTACTGCGAGATGTTGAACATATCCAGGCAAGTCTGGGGGTTGGAGGGATTAATGTCATGCGCTGCGAGCAGACGATGGCCCTGCGAACCGACGTAGCCAATCTGGAACATCATGCTATTGCTCAACTCGCGCTGGAAGGTCAAGTTGTACTGAGCGGTGTACTGGGAGCGCAGGTGAGGCTGGAATTCTCCGTAAAGAAGAATGGGGCGAAATAGTGATAGATCGGTGGGCTGGCCTTTCGTGGGGGTGATGACGCCGTTAAAAGGATTTGGACTGGAGAAGTCGGCCTGATTGACGAATGGAGTGTTGAAAAAGACATCGGCGAGCGAAGAGCTGCCGCCGAACGGAGGCTCTGCGCCGAACTGGGCCTGCACGAGTTCCTCGATCGGGTTATAGAAAAGACCCCAGCCGGCGCGAATGCTGGTCTTACCATTGCTGCCGAAGACTTTCGCCAACGGCCCGCTGTTGAAGCTGGGACTGTAAGCCACGCCAATGCGCGGGGCAAAGGCCTTGTAGTAGGTGGCGGTCATTCCAGCGGGAACGCCAGGATCGCCCGGAACCACAAGGCCAGTGGGTTCCGAGCCGGTGTTGGCGCAGGTTGGAGTACCAACGCCAAGGTTCTGCCAGTACATCGTGCTGTTCGTGATTCCGCAGGGGTAGACCGTCGAATTCTGTCCGGGCCGGAAGGTTTCTACGTGGCCGCTGATGTCGACCGCCGGAGGGGTGTATTCCCAGCGCAAACCGTAATTCAGAGTCAGGTTCGGCTTGATCTTCCAACTGTCCTGTACGAATGGATAGACCGCCGTGCTGCGAATATCTTCGCGCTGTCCCGAACCCTGGACATAAGTATCGGTCAAGCCCAGCAGGAACTCGGCATATTGATCGCCGTCACCGGGAACAATCGAATTGGGGCCACTGTTTTCGAAAGTGTAATAGCCGTTTACGTCGAAATAGTAGAACTGGTCGAAGCGGGCGCGGCGGATATCCACGCCAAACTTAAAGGTGTGGCTTCCCTTCACCCACGTCAGGCCATCGTTCCACTGAAAGCTATTTCCGACCTGTGGCAGAAACCCTTCCCAGTTGTTACCGAACTGCGCGCCCCCCGAGATGCTGACGAAAGGAACTCCCGTCAGGTTCGAGGGCAGGCCCGTCGTAATACCCAGACTGGTGCCGTTCGCGAGAGCCGCATTGCCCTGGATGGCGGCGGAGTCGGAGGTTCCCGTAAAGCAGAATTGCGTGGCGGTCGCAGCGTTACAAGACGCGGTAACAGCGTTGGTAGTTTGGTTCTTCAGGAATCCGAGTTCGCCCTCGCGCATATAGGTGAAGTGAGCTTCATTCACCAGAGAGTTGTTGATGGTCCAGGTATGGGTGAAGTTCCACTGCTGGAAGCGGAGGTTGTTGTAATTTCCGAAACCTGGAACCGTGGCACCCGAGGCTTCGAAGGTGTTATAGGGCTGGAGCTGGCGGCCGTCGTTGAGGTAATAGTAGGCGGTGAAGCTCTGATGGTCATTGATTCTGTGGTCGAAGCGCGCCGTAAACTGATCGGCGTTGTCGGTGCCCACAGGGACGGTCTGATTCTGGAAAGCCCCGATGTTGGCTGCGGGAACGAAGCGCTGAAGTAAATTGGAGGCTACGGGATCCTGGCAGGCGGGTGGGATTACGTTGTTGGGAAAGACCGAAGGGGAGCCCGCCGTGTCGTTCGGGTTGTTGGAGTTCCAATCAACAACGTCCGTAAGCGGGTCAGCCGCGAGTCCGGCGACGGAGTAGCCCAAGGCTGTGTCGCATCCAGTGCGACCATCGAGCACACTCGCAACAAAACCTGCGGGCGCAATACCTCCGGCGAAGGGCCCTTGATCGGAAAAATCTCCACCGAATTCCATGGTGCCGGGCGCGCCCGCTGGTCCGGGCTGACCGCTGGGGACGTTCAGCAACTGTCCGGGCTGGCCGGCGCGGATTCGGCGTCCCTCATAGGAAAGGAAGAAGAAGGTTCGATCTTTCTTGATCGGACCACCGAAGGTGCCGCCAAACTGGTTCTGGTTGAGCTGCGGTTTGGTTGTGTCCGGGTAGCCGCGCGCGTCCAGAACTGTGTTGCGGAAGTATTCGTAAATATTCCCGTGGAAGGTGTTGCCGCCGGACTTGGTAATCACGTTAACCACCGAGCCGGAGTTGCGGCCGTATTCGGCGTCGAAGGTGTTGGTGATGACGCGGAACTCTTCGACGGCGTCGGGAGTGGGTTGAATGGTTGGAGTATTTACGAACTGATCGTTGGCGTCGCCGCCGTTGACGCTGAAGTTGTTGGCGCGGGTGCGGCCGCCGTTGACCGAAACGGATCCGGCATCGTCGGAGCCGAAGAACAAGCTGCCGCTCGACCCCAGCTGGGACTGCACGCCGGGTTGAAGTTGCAGGAACTGGTAGGTATCGCGGGTGTTCAGGGGCAACTCGTTCACCGAGCGATCGTTGATGACGGCGCCGAGCTGAGTGCTGGTGGTATCAACCTGAGGAGCTTCNNACGACCTGATTGACGTCAACGATGACGCTTTTCTGAACGTTCTTCTTGAAGCCAGTTAGCTCAAACTGGACGGTGTACGTGCCGGGAACGACCTCCACAAAGGAGAAATCGCCGCTGTCGTTGGTTTTGGCGTCGCGACTGATGCCGGTCGCCTCGTTGAGCAGAGTGATCTTCGCGCCCGAGAGCACGGCGCCGGTAGGATCGGCGACGCGGCCCAGGATGCGGCCGCTGGCTCCTTGAGCAGAGAGCAATGTGGGGAACAGAAGAGAGATTGCGACGATGACGCAAACGGTTTCCAGACACATCAGGGTCCAGCGGGCTCGCGGTGACGGCATGGAACCTCCAGCATCTCGAGGAGAAGTTGTTTTTCTTTGAAAGCTATAGCTTGTGTCAGGCCACAACCTTGCTATAATCCCGCAAGGTTAGAGAAATGAGAGGCGCGCTGTCAAGGAGAAAAAACGCGTTCCCTCGATAGAAATCTCTTATTGGCCGTCCGGTGAACAATGAGAGCATCCAGCGCTAAACCCTACTTGAAGATCGGAGATGTGGCGCGGCGGGTGGGAGTGTCGCCGTCGGTGATCCGGTCGTGGGAAAGCCTGGGACTAACGCGACCCCGGCGCACCGAGAGCAAGTACCGGCTATATGGGCCGGATGACGTGAGATTGCTGAAGCGGGTGCGGTTTCTGCGGAAGGCGCGTGGGTTGAACGCGGCAGCGATTGTCGAACTGCTGCGGCGGGAAGGGCGGGTGAGCACGGCGGAAGGCGGAAATGCCGGAGCGATTGGTTCGCATCTGCGCCGGTTGCGGGCCAAGCGGCGGCTGTCGCTGGCCCAGGTGGCGCGAAGCGTGGGCATCTCGGTGGGATTCCTGAGCGCGCTGGAGCGGTCGCAGATGAGCGGGTCGGTGGGAACGTTGCGCAAGCTGGCGCGGTTTTATAAGACCAATATCCTGGATTTTTTCGACGCGACGGGAGCCAGCAGCCGGCAGGTGCGTCCGGAACAAAGAAAAGTGCTGGAAGC
>PLKR01000008.1 GCA_003140655.1 Acidobacteriaceae bacterium
ACGGCACGATCGGCAGTTCGCCGGCGTTCTATAACAAAAACAAATTGCCGTATGCGGAGAACTATGAACTGTCGATCCAGCGACAGATTACGCCTTCGGACCTGATCACTGTCAGTTACGTCGGCACGCAAGGCCATCACTTGCTGTCTTCGCAGTCTGCGAATCCTGGAATTCCATCCTTGTGCCTGGCGCTGGCGGCGGCAGGTTGTGGACCGGGGGGGGAAAACGATATCTATACCTAGAATGGAGTGACTACCGCGGGAACACGGGGACCGTTCAGCGCGCCATATCGCAACACCCCGGTCGACGGCAATTATGTCGTTCCGTTTGGCAATGATTCGTATTTCATTACTATCGGGAATTCGGTGTACAACTCGGCGCAGATTAATTATCGGCATACGAGCCATCGGTCGCAGATCCTGCTGGGCTACACCTTCAGCAAATCGCTCGACGATGCATCCGGTTATGGCGAACAGATTAATCCTTACGATCCAAAGCTCAGCCGTGGCCTGTCGGCGTTTGATAGCACGAACAATTTCGTAATGAGCTACAGTTACGATCTGCCGTTCGACAAATTGGCGGGGCCGAAACGGCTCACGAACGGATGGCAAATCAGCGGGATCACCCGGTTTGCTACGGGCCTTCCTGTGACCCTGGTTGAAACGGACGACCACTCGCTCGAAGGTACGGGCTTCGGAGGTCCGATCATACTTCCCGCGGACACGCCGGATTTGGTGGGTCCTCTGAACATTAGCAATCCCCGAACGAGTGGAGGTCAATATTTCAACCCAGCAGCGTTTGCATCGTCGGCCATCGGGTCGGAAGGCGATGTAGACCGGCGCTACTTCCATGGGCCGGGTATCAACAACTTCGATTTCGCGCTGCTAAAGGGCACGCAATTGACCGAGCGGATCAACCTGCAATTCCGTGCGGAGTTTTTCAATATTTTCAATCACGCACAATTCATTACGCCGAGCGGGATCCTGGGGTCCAGTTCCTTCGGCCAGATAACCGCGGCGCAATCGCCGCGTATCGGGCAGCTTTCGCTGAAGCTGAATTTTTAGTGCCAGCTGCGATAAGAGGCAGAACGTAACGCTGCAAGGGAACCGCCAACCATCGCGGTTCCCACTTTTCGTGTGCAAAACATCCGGCAGAGATTGCCGGGAACCCACGAACAACTACGAGTAACCAAACTATGTCGGGCCAAGGCGTGTTTGCGGCAACACTGGTAAAACCTGGACAGTATGAGATACGGGAATACCCTTTGCCGGAGCCTGCGGCGGGATGCGTGCTGGTGAAGATGGAGATGTCCGGGATTTGCGGGACGGACAAGCATACGTTTCAGGGTTATGTGACGCAGTATGGGGATCGGAAGCTGGAGTTTCCGATTATTCAGGGGCATGAGAATGTCGGAACCATTGCGGCCATTGGCGGAGAACGGGAGGTATACGGATTTTGAGGGCGTGCCGCTGAAGATCGGCGATCGCGTGGTGGTCGGAGCGAATGTTTCTTGCGGGGAGTGTTATTACTGCCGGCACGATTTTCCTTATTATTGCTGCGAGAAGACTGCCGATTACGGGAATAATCTGAGCGCGAAGAATGCGCCGTATCTTTTTGGCGGTTGGTCGCAGTACATGTACATTTTGCCGGGGAGTTTTCTGGTGAAGGTGCCCGAGGAGTTGCCNNGGAGATTTTCGCGGTGTCCGTGGGACTGGATCGCACGAAGCAGATGTCGGCGTTTCCGAATGAATCGTTTCGCTTTGACGACACGGTGGTGGTGCTGGGAGTGGGACCGCTGGGGATGTGTTTTTTGATGAAGGCGCGGATGCTGGGGGCGGGGACGATTATCGCAGTGGATTTGTCCGAGTTCCGGCTGAATTTTGCGAAGCGGCTGGGAGCGGATCATGCTGTGAATATAGACAAAACTTCCAGGGCGGAGCGGTTGAAGTTTGTGAAAGATTTAACGCACGGGCGCGGCGCGGACATGGTGATCGAATGCGCGGGGGTGCCGGAAGCCGTTCCCGAAGCGCTGGAAATGTTGCGCATCGGGGGATTGCTGGTGGAGGCGGGGAATTTTTCGGATTTGGGAGAAATTTCGCTGGGGCCGCACCGGCATTTGTGTGCGAAGAACGTGCGCATTCTTGGCGTGGGCGGTGAGGAGCCTGCGGCTTATGGGCCGAGCATGCGTCAGATGGCGCGTTATATGAAGCACTATCCGCTGCGGGAGTTTGTTACGCATCGATATGGTNNGCTGGAGCCGTGGAATTGAAGGAGCTTTTTGTTAGCGGCTTCCAGCGCAAGCGTTGTGAAGCACAGATTTCGATGCAGGCAGGGAAAGGGAGAGCATGAACGCGATTACGGAGAGGTTCTTATTTGCGGCGGCGCCGGATAGCTGGGGAGTTCTGGATTATCCGGGGCCATCGTGGGAGCAGTCTTACGAAAAGATGCTGGATGAGACGGTCGAGGCCGGCTATACCGGAACGGAACTGGGGCCGTACGGATTTTTCCCCACGGATGCAAAGATTCTGCAGCCGCAACTGGAGAAGCGAAACTTGAAGCTGCTCGGGTCGTTTGTGCCGGTGAAGATGACGGACCCCGCGGCGGGCAAGGCGGTGATGGAGCGGATTCGCAAAGTAGGTGATTTGCTGGCCACGCTGAAAGCGCCGTTTTTGGTGCTGGCGGACGACCAATCTGCGGAACGCAATGCGTATTCGGGGCGCGTGTACGACCCGGGTTGTCCCACTTTGACGGCTGAACAATGGAAGCACATTGGCAGAATTGTTGCCGACGCGGAAAAAGTGGCGAACGAATTTGGATTGGACCTGGTGTTTCATCCGCACGTGGC
>PLKR01000069.1:0-668 GCA_003140655.1 Acidobacteriaceae bacterium
ATTTCTGGGCGTTGCGTTGGGGACTGTAGGTAATCTGGCCATTCATTCTCAGAACAAAGGGGTGTAAATCGTACCTGGCCCATGCGGGAGTCGTTACCAACCGGCTTGGTGCGTCAGGCATCTGATGTAAGGCCCGTCCGTTACCATGGGGGCACTTCTTTTTTCATGGGCGTTGCCAAGATGGGTCGGAAGAGAGTCTCGTGGCTCGCATTCTTGTGGTGGACGATAACCGCGACGTACGACGTTATCTGTGTCGGGCGCTGGAGCAACATCGCGGTTGGCTAGTCTGTGACGAGGCCCGCGACGGGCAAGGNNGGACGTGGTCGTGCTGGATTTTCAGATGCCCGGCATGAATGGACTCGATGCGGCCCGCATCATTTCTCAACTTTCCCCGGAAACACCGATCCTGATGATTACGCTGTACCTTACCCGGCAGCTGTCGGAAGAAGCTGAGAAAGCCGGAGTACGCGGCACCTGCGCAAAGACGGACCTCCATTGTGTTGTGGATGCGGTGGAAGCGCTATTGCAGGAACGGACTTACTTTGCCGTGTGAGCACACAATTCAGAGGTTAGTCGGCGGCTGGCGTCAAGGTCGCGCCGGCACTTTTGCGAGAGGTATTGTCGCCGAAATCAAGGTCCCAGGCTCGCTGCGTTCGATGCCAAGCTCA
>PLKR01000069.1:673-2531 GCA_003140655.1 Acidobacteriaceae bacterium
CCACGCGGTCGGGCACGAGATCGAGCTTGACTTCGGCTACCGCGCTGCTGGAGTGGCGATGGATATTGGTTAAACTCTCCTGCAGGACCCGGAAAAGCCCGAGCGCTACCGGCCGGGGGAGCCTACCCACATCCTCATGTAAGTCGATCGTGACTTCGATTCCACTGCGTTGCGCAAAGCCCTCGAGGTACCATTTCGCGGCAGAATTAAACCCAGCTTCATCCAAAAGCGGCGGATGCAGCAAATGCGAAATTGTTCGCGTTTCGGCCATGGCGTAGTCCAGCAGTTGCAGGGCTTCCGCCAGACAAGAATCGTTACCCCGCGTGGTAAACATCTCCAGATTCATCTTCGCGCCCGCCAAATATTGCCCCAGGCTATCGTGCAGTTCGCGGGAGAACTTCCGCCGCTCCGCATCTTGCACCTGGAGCAACCGACCGGTGAGACGGCGTAGCGATTCTTCGCTCTCCCGTACCGTTCGTTCCGCTGTCTCTCGCGCCGAGAGTTCAGCGGACAACAATCGGTAGTGTACGGCGAAGAGTTCGAGCGCCAGGATGAACGATATTGTCAGAGTGATGATGGTGAGAATTAAGAAGCGGCGGGAGGCAGCTTGGCGTGTTGTTAAGAGATATTGTTCTCCCGCGCGCATCCGCTGCATGACGGAGGTGATCTCAGAAGAAATCGGTACAGACTGCCGAACGAGGGTTTCTTGTCTCGGGTCGTTACCGCCCGCCTCTTTGTAGAATTGAATCGACTCACGGTGAAGAGCAATTCTGCGAGCGACCAAATCTTCCAGGTGGGAACAAAGCTGTTGTTGTTGGGGGTTGTCTCGCGTCAGCTCCCGCAAATTTCGCAGGAGCTCCGAAAGTTCGGCGACGGCAGTTTCGAACTGACCGATGAAATCGTCGCTTCCGGTTGCGGTATAGCCATTTCGTGCGCGTCCGGCATGCGAAAGCGCGGAATCAATGTCTCCAATGGCGCCCACGACTTCGTGGGTGTGAATCAGCCATCTTTCACTTTCGAGCAGTCGCCGGGTGGCGAAATAGGTTGCCAATCCGCTCAGGAATAGCAGCAGCAGAGCCGATCCGAATGCCCATTGAGCTCTCTTGCGTGCGGACATTGGCCGGGATCAAAACCTAAGAAAATTTCTATCGCGCCCACGTGCTACTTCTGCAGCACGTTTTCGTTGATCAATTTCGGTGGTAAGCCGCAACATTTTCTCCGGGTCGCTTTCAATCGTGGCATGCCGAAGCAGTTCGCGCCACTGCGTTTCCAGCCGGGCAGCTAACGCCTGCCTCCGAACTCGCGCCGTCGAGATGAGCTTGTGACAATTGCAAANNATTCATGATGCAGCCTGTCTCGGAGCCGCGCCGGAAACCGGCGCCCTTGAAGCCTGGCACTCGGTAGCGGCCAAGACTCGCAGCCCGCGTAATGCATCCTCGAGCTCTCGTGCTTCCTCGGAATTGGAATCCTCCAGTCTCAGCTCTACGATTCTTTCCTGGATGGCTTTTTCTGCTTCATCGATTCGCGGGCGCAGCTCTTCGGGCCGAAGTTCCAGAAGTGCGGCCCGATACAGCTCGCGCCAAGCAGTGCTCATNNTTGCATTCGCGTGATTTAGAGAAACGGAAATACATGATTCGCATCACCTAAAGAAAGCGGAGTAGGGAAGCACAACTCCGACGGGATTACTAAACGCGATCACAAGATATAATAAACGTATCGCAAATACAACTTCAATAGATTTTATTATTATCATTCATAAAATTCTTGACAGAATTCATAAAAAATCATATAAACACGTTAAAACGTCGTTCGTACGGGATGAGGTTCGTATGGCTAAAGAAAATAGTGGGAGGGCACA
>PLKR01000134.1 GCA_003140655.1 Acidobacteriaceae bacterium
TGGCTTTCTCCAAGGCATTCGGGCGGCACTACACCCGAATTCCGCTCAAGAAATCGGCAACAATCGTGAATGGCAATGCCCTGCGTCTCGATTGGAAAACCATAATCTCACCGGATCAGTGCAGCTATGTCTTGGGTAATCCTCCGTTCATCGGAAAACAGATGATGAGCGATGAGCAAGGGAAGGATATGGATGCCGTGTGTGGTGACATCCAGGGGTATGGGCTTCTGGATTACGTGACCGCGTGGTACGTGAAGGCTTCTGACTATATACCTGGCACAGANNAGCCAGGGGGAACAGGTTGGCGTGCTTTGGAGCTATCTCTTTCAGCGGGGAGCAAAGATTCATTTCGCGCACCGCACTTTCATTTGGAGCAACGAGGCGAGCGGTAAGGCCCACGTACACGTTGTCATTGAAGGATTCGGTGCTTTCGATGTGCCGGTAAAGCGGCTCTACGACTACGACGCGGATGGAAAGCAGTCGATGAGCAGCGGGGCTATGAACATCAACCCGTATTTGGTCGTGGGGACGGATACGGTAGTGACGGCCCGGACATCGCCTATCTGCTCTGTGCCTCCAATCGTCTTCGGCTCAATGCCTAATGATGGTGGGTATTTGATGCTAACTCCAAAGGAGAAGGCGGACCTAGTCACAGTGGAGCCTGCCTCGGCTAAGCTCATTCGTCCGATTCTTGGCGCAGAAGAGTTCATTAACAATGTGCCCCGCTGGTGCCTCTGGCTGCGAGATGCTTCGGCTGCCGAATTGCGCTTAATGCCCTTGGTTCTGGCGAGAGTTGAAGGCGTTCGTCAGCACAGACTGAAGAGCACCCGAGAGACAACGCGGAAGCTCGCGGACTTTCCGCGACTCTTCGGTGAAGATAGACAACCAACAGGACGCTATATCGCGATACCTTCGGTTTCCTCGGAGCGCAGACCATACGTTCNNTCTCGGGGATGCATATGGCTTGGATGAAGACGGTATGCGGCCGCCTGGAGTCGCGCTACCGCTACTCAAACAAGCTCGTCTACAACAATTATCCATGGCCTGAGCCCTCATCCAACCAAAGGGGGGCTATAGAAGTCGCAGCGCAGGCTGTATTGGACGCCCGAGCGCCCCAGTTGGCGTCTGGCGCCTCGCTGGCCGACATTTACGACCCGCTGACGATGCCGGCGGAACTACTGAAGGCACACCAGGCGTTGGATCGTCTTGTGGAGAAAACCTACCGCGGCAAGCCGTTCTCCTCGGACCGTGAACGTGTGGAGCACCTGTTTGTGCTTTATGAGAAGATAACATCGCCGTTGGCACCAGTCGCCAAGCGAAAGGCGCGCAGTTAACGCGAATCTGGAGCGTGCCGTTGGGCTCGAAATGAATCGCAGAAGCCAAGATGCCTAACTCACAAAAACGCACCATGCTCACAATCTTTCAGACGGCATCGGGTTCGTGGCACTGGCCCTCGATCATCATGGCGACTGGCTGGATATTAACTGGGCTCTGCATGGTCGCCACACTTCGAGTTAATCGAAGCGACCGGATCGCTGCGTATGAGAAAGAGAAATCGTCGGCAGCCGAGTTGAGAAGCACACAGGAAACACTGAAGGATGCCCAAGAAAAGGCGAATGCCGCCAGAGCTTTGGCTGAGGAGTTAAAATTAAAACAGGGACCAAGGACAATCAGCGACGAACAACGGGTAGCGCTCATCGCTGAACTCAAGGCTGCGCCGAAGGGCCCTGTGATTGTCCAATCGGATTGGACTGATGCTGAAGCTAAAGGGTATGCCCGGCAGATTTCTTCGGTCCTATCCGATGCGGGTTTCCCAGTGGTAACCGGTGTGACACTTCAGGTGCTGGCCATCGGGGCCCAAGGAAGCTTTATGTTCATCAAGGACAAGGCGAACCCTCCAGGGCAAGCAGCGGCGATCCAGCAAGCATTCAACAAGAATGGGATATTCTTGCCCGCTGATGTGGTCAGCTCGGGCATGGATAAGGGAATTCGAGACGACAAGGCCGATTGGAAATTTGAGCCCGATCTTGTTGTTATCTGGGTCGGGCAGAAACCGTGACTAGGCGGCTCTGACGCTTGAGAACTTCAGCCCTGTTCTGTATCAACCTATTCAGCTCCGCAATTTTCTATGCCCAGACGTTCTAAAGACGACCGCGAAGCGGAAAAGGAGGCGTATCGAATTTTTATGCCGTTCGCCTTCTGGCTCCTTGCGTATTTCTTGTATTCATCGCTCCACGGTTTCGCTGGGGTCGCGCCGNNGCGCCGTGGTCGCGATACGTTGCCTGGGGAGGCTTCATAATTCTTGTGATTGCTGGACTGTTCCAGGTGCCTCGCGCGTTGCGGACGATTCGCGGCCTCTAGGCTGATTCTAGCATATCTATCCAGTAGCAATATAGGAGGTTCTTCGTTCTCGTCGCGGCCGTCGNNATTTACTATGGCGGCATGCTGGGTATAGGCTGTGGGAAGGTCTAGACTCCATGAACGCATTTGGCCGGCTGGTTCTTCTCGGAATTGCGCTTGTCCTCAGCGGGTGCGCGACAACGCAGTATTTTGCCCCGTCGCCCCGGGTTGGGCAGCGCAAGGTGTACCTGCCCAGCAATCGAAACATCCTTGGGGTTGATGAGACACGTTCCGACGGAGTAGTGGAGGTGTACATGGTCCCGACAGTGGGCGATCCGTTGTTCAACGGCACGGTGTCTTTTTGGGTTTACGTCCAGAACAAGAGCCCAAACACCTACTATTTCGGGATCGATGACATCGCGGTGCGCGACAAGGACGGCCGGTCGCTGACGGTGCTCACCCCAAATCAGGTTGCGGACCAGTTGCGAGGGAACACTAGCGCCCAGCAGTTCCAGTACGCCTTGGTCTCCTCCATGATCACCGCCCTAGCCGAGGCCCCCTTTGCCTACGAGCGCACCACTGGCACCGTGTCAGGGTACACCAGCAATGGGCAATATGTGACAGGGACCTACCAGACCGTGACGCCCAATACCACGGCACAGTACATGGCCCAGCAGCAGAACCAATCCAGCATCGACCAATTCAACGCGCAGTCCCAAACCGCACTCGCTCGCGACATGGAATNNAGCGGATGTCCTTCAAGTCAGCCCTCTTGAAGCCTAACTATCGGGTAAAAGGTCTAGTTTCAGTTCCTCTGCGTTCGGGATGGTCGCTGCCAAATCGCTATGAGTTCACGATCAGTTTGGGGAACAGCGCCTTCACGGTGGACTTCCTTGTGCAGTCGACCAAATAGGTCTTCGGCCTCATTCTCCAACTCTGCCAACATGTCCACCCACAGCGAATTGATTGCCGAACTCATTGAAAAACTGGAGTCGGATGTTCTCACGTACTACGAAGGCGCTTCCGNNATCTGCTTACAGAGCCTGGACGATTACGGCTGGTATTGCGTTCCTTTCGTCCGTTGCCTCCGCGTTGACGGCAGCGTTGATCAGCGACGCTAGCTTTGGGACTTATGGCAAATCCCTTCTCGTGGTTATCCCAGTGATCGGAGCTGCGGCAACCGGCTTACTGCATCTGTATAAATTCCGCGAAAAGGAGGCTCTTCGTGAGGAGGGTCGAATCGAAGTGGAGGACATAATCTTAAATGCGAAAAGCCTACTTTCGTCATGCACCTCCGAAAACGATGCGAAGGTTGCGTTTCAGCAAATTCGCGAACGGTACCGGCAATTGGAGCTAAACCAACATCGCAGGGATATCACTTTACGCTCCGACGAGGTGCCAAAAATTAAGCCATAACGCGATCCGCACGCAGGCCGCTTCTCCGGCTGTTAGGCGCCCGTTTTAAACGGGGAACCAAGGGCATGCCGCACAATCCACGGTCCATTGCTTTCCTATTTGGCTCGGACATCTCCTATGATTCATACAGGGTAACAACGCCGAACCTGTCGCGGTGCTTCTGAGTCGGCTCCGCGTCCATCAACGCCGACGGGACATGGTCAGCTGCATCAAGGTGTTTGTCAGGATTCACCCACGATATCCACAGGCTGAATGAACTTTTTCCTTCTCGACACAAATTTCTTCCGGGAGGCTACGAAGTCGCGCGGGAACCGACTGTTGGGAACGCTAATCCCACAGTTACAGGCAGCTGGGTTGGAGTTTGGCCTGGGAAATCCGACAGCAATTCGGGTAAGCCCTTTTGCACTGCTCGAAGCACTAGGGGTGGTTCCCACAATGCCACCAAAGCCGGTAGTCAACTTCTCCCACAAGAATCCGAACGAAGTCTACCGGCAGATTTTTGACTACGCCTGCAATTACTTCCGGGGACTGCCGGAACTCCAAGACGCCTACTTAAGGCAGAAGCAAAGGCAACAGGCGGCTTACGTTATCCCGGAGGCCCTCGATCTCTTCAATATCTGTGTGACCGGAATCCTGGATCGAGACTTAGACTTAAATGGTGTTTTCGCCACGTTCTTGGCCGGAGATTATTTCTTCAAGTACCCCTTCACGCGGGATGTTTTCATTTCTATGAGAGCCTTCCTCGGTGCGGCATTTTTTTCGGACGTGCCCGAGCAATCTCCCGTAAGCCGGTTTCGGGTGAGCATGAGGATGTACGATTTGCTTCGGAGTAACATGCAGGCGGTCCCGGGTTACGAAAAGTATGCCGCGGCTTTCAAGGTTAAGAGCGAGCGGGACTTTCTCGACACGGACATCATTCAAGATATCACCTACGGTTACCCGTACGGTGGAGAGCGCCACCGCGTGGT
>PLKR01000365.1 GCA_003140655.1 Acidobacteriaceae bacterium
CGGCTCGATCGTGCGTGCTCTGGGGCATGTGTTCTCTCCGGTAGTCTTCTTTTCGGTAATAAGGAGCGGATGATCCGAACTGAAATCTTATTCCCGCGCGGAAAGGTGTTTCTGTGCAAAAAGGAACACTTGCGATGGGTTCCTGCTTCAAACAATTCCAGGTTTGCGGAGGTACCTCAGGGGCTGGAAGCCCGGCAGAGCAGGGAGCTTATCGCAGCGCTGGAAACGCTGCGCCACCCAAAATCAAGGTCCGCGGGGCGGGCCGGCGAAACCTAGATCCCTCACTTCGTTTCGGGAAGACAAGCCGTGAGATCCTGCTACGAAAAGCTTAATTAGGCCTGAAATTCGCTGGCTTCGGGGAAGCGGAGTTTGCACTTGGCGAGGTTGAGGGCGAGGAGTTCCTCGATCTTGGTCTCTTCGCAGTTGCGGGACATGGCTAGTTCGCTCACCAGGAGGTAGCGAGCGCGTTCGAGCATCTTCTTTTCGCGGAACGACAGGGGCTTGGCCTGGTGGAGGGCGATCAGGCTCTTGAGGACTCCGGCGACCTCGAACAGNNGTGCTGAGGTTTTCGGCGATGGAGAGAAAGTCGAGGATCTTCTGCACCTCGCCGTTGCGAACGACGCGGCGAATGCCGACACTGCCCACGTTGTTGCAGGGCACCATGACCTTGAGACTGCTGGCCTTGATGTTGAGGAGATAGAACTTTTCCACCGTGGCGCCGATGGAGCGGCTGCTAATTTGTTCGATCACGCCCACGCCGTGGTTGGGATAGACGACCTTGTCGCCTATGTGGAAATTCAGGTCAGCACCATTCATAAAAAGCACCCGGGAAGGCGAAGGGTCAAGTGGGGAAAAAGCGTTATCTTTACTGTAAACAGACTATCCCGAAACGGGCCGAAAAGCAAGGATGGGTGCGGGGTTGGCAGCCTTGGAAAGGTTTAGAGAGGCGCAATTCGAGGGCGCAGGAAGGGAGGGTCTGAGATTGTAAGTCACTGTGATTGGATGGGTTGCGGGTCGAGGGGAAGTCACGGGCCTGTCGAGCTGGCCTCCTCAGCCCTCGGGCTGCGCCCGGTCGGACACCCGCCTCTCCATCCACTGCTTCTCCATCCAACCCTGCAGGATCAAAACTGCCGCCATCCGGTCCACCGCCTTCGCCCGTTTTTCGATCGATAACTCCGTCTCCCGCAGCAGCCGGTTCGCTTCCGCCGAGGTCAGCCGCTCGTCCCACAAGTGTACCGGCAGCCGGAACCGCTTGCGCAGATCCTCGGCGAACCCCTGCATCTTTTCCGATTGCGTCCCTTCCAGGCCGCTCATGCGCAGCGGCAGGCCGACCACGATCTCGCGCACGGCGTAGTCGTGAATCACCCGCTCCAGCGCCGCCATATCCTGCCGCTTGTTCCGCCTCTGCAAAGTCTCCAGTCCTTGCGCGGTAATCCCCAGGGGATCCGACACCGCGATTCCAATCCTTCTCGACCCCACGTCGAGCCCAAGAACTCGCCCTGCCGGCCGGTCTGACTTTGTCTCTTCAAAGCTCACGCCGCGATTATATGCGCCGGCGCCCGGCTTCCGGCTTCCGGAAACCGTTTCGGGAACAGGCTGCCGGCTCCTGCTCATCATCGCGACAAAGGATTCCGGGCTGCAATCGCCGGAAGCCGGACACCGGATGCCGCTATTGTCCTCGCATGGCGCGGCGGTACGCCGCTACATTCTTATCGTGCTCTTCGATGGTGCGGGCGAAGCGGTGGTGGCCGGAGGCGTCAGCGACGAAGTAGTAGTAGTCGCTTTGTGCGGGATGCACAGCCGCTTCGAGCGCGCTTCTGCCGGGATTGCCGATGGGGCCGGGTGGAAGTCCCGGGTTCTTGTAAGTGTTGTAGCGGGAATTGAACTGCATGTCGTCGTGATGCAGGGCACCTTGGTAGACGCCCGCGAGGAGTTCGGCATAAATGATGCTGGGGTCGGCGTCGAGTGCGATGTTCTTCGCCAGGCGGTTGTAGTAGACGCTGGCGACCAGCGGGCGTTCTTCGGCAATGGCTGTTTCCTTCTCGATGATTGACGCCATGATCACGGTGCGCTCGAGGTCATTCGGGGCCGCGTTCGGATCGCGAAAGCCGGCGTTGACTTCGACCTCAATATGAGGCGACCTTGACGGTGCGCTTGATCCGGTCTCCGGTGTTCCACCATTTGGCGCCGGAATCAATCCTATCTGGTGTGCGACCTGGCGGAATTGCCTGACCATGGCCGCAGCCATGTCTTGCATGGTCTGCATGCGGCTGAATTCGTAGGTATCGGGGAAGAGATAGCCTTCGAGAGAAGGCGCGCCGGGAGCGAGGTCGGCGATGAGCGCGGTATCGGACTGCGCTACTTTCAGGAAGTCCTCCGCAGGGCCGAGTCCGGCAGCTTCGACGGCGCGCGCGATGTCGAACATAGTGTAGCCCTCCGGAACGACTACGGTGTGGAAATAAACATCGCCGTGCCGTAGACGCTTCTGCAGGTCGATGATGTTCGCCGGCTTCTCGAACAGATATTCTCCGGCCTCAAGCCGGCGGCGGTGGTGAAAATAATGCCAGAGGATGAATGCTTCCTCGCTGCGAATGACCCCAGCGGACTTCAGTTCCGAGGCAATGCGGCGCGTGGAATATCCCGGGTGCAGCATCACGAAAGTTTTCGCCGGAAGTTCGGTGGGAGTCAGCAGAGCCCAGGCGAACCACCCCCCGAAGGCGAGCGCTGCAACAACGATGAGCCAGAAGATCTTGCGCACGATGGCGACAGTTTAGATGATGAAAGAAGGGGCGCGTAGCTGACTTTAGTAAGATTCTGAATTAAGTTTCCACCCGGCTCTGGAGAGAACGCCGGGAACCACCGTTGCTCGCCCGAAATGAGGTTCTCACAGTTTGTGCACCCTTTGCCGCGCTGTATACTCAAATGTTCTGGGAGTCATCTAATAATTCATGAGGCGTAGCTCGCCCTTTTGGGCCTTGACCTTGCTGCTCGCGGTGCTGCCCGCCACGGGCTGTTTGTTTCGTACGCGGCCGGTAGAAGAAACCTACTCCAAGGCTCCGCTTCGGGAATCGTCCCAATCAGGATTGATTGACAGCATCAATCAGCAGGCGGAGAAGATCCGCTCGCTGCAGGCGACGGTGGATATCGATACCTCCGCTGGTGGCGTGAAGAAAGGCCACGTCACCGATTACAAGGAGATCCGCGGCTACGTGCTGGCGCGCAAGCCGGCGATGCTGCACATGATCGGGCTGCTGCCGATCGTGCGGACCACGGCCTTCGACATGGTGAGCAACGGAGACGAGTTCAAGCTGTGGATTCCGCCGAAGAACCGCTTTGTGGTGGGGCGGAACGATGTGCAGACGCACAATGCGGACCAGCCCATGGAAAGCATCCGGCCGCAGGATATCTACGACGCGCTCCTGATCCGCCACATCGACCCCGAACACGAAATTGCCGTGCTGGAGCATAGCGAGGAGATTTTGCATGACGCCAAGGGACATCGGGTTCTGCAGGAGGACTACGAACTGATCGTGATCCGCAAGAAGGGCGAAAACGAGGGTGTGCTGTCGCGCAAGATTGTTTTCAGCCGCACCGACCTGCAACCGCATCGCCAGTACATTTATGACGATCAGGGCAAGCTGGTGACCGACGCGCGCTACGCGGGCTACAAGGATTTCGATGGCATCAACTTTCCGTCGCGCATCGAGATTAAACGTCCGCAGGAGGAGTACGACATCACCCTGAATATGTTGAAGCTGGAAATCAACAAGCCACTGCGGGACGATCAGTTTGCGCTGGAGCAGCCGCCGGGGGCGGAGGTGGTACATCTGGATCATCAGCAATCGAGTGCCGCCGCGCCGCCGTCGTCGAGCNNGCGAAGCGAGGGATCTTGGTGTTTGTCTGAGGCGGCAACAAAGACGGCGCAGGCAGAAACCAGGGTCCCTCGCTTCGCTCAAGATGACAAGCGCTTGAGTTCCGCTTTTCCCAACCCATGATGAACAAAATGGTTGTCGCCAATCTGGTGCACCGGCCAATCCGGTCGCTGATCAGCATCGTAGCTATTGCCCTGGAAGTAGCGCTGATTCTGCTGATCGCAGGCCTGTGCTATGGCATCATGAACGACTCGAAGAACCGGACCGCGGGCATCGGCGCGGATGTGATTGTGCAGCCGCCGGGATCATCTTTCCTCGCTGGCATCAGCGGGGCCCCGGTCTCTGTCAAGGTTGCCGGCATCCTCCGCGGTCTGCCTCACGTCAAGGTGGTAAGTCCGGTGATCTGGCAGCTTACAACGACGGGCGCGCTCGAAGTGATTGACGGAATCGATTTGCCCAGCTTCGAAGCGCTGGGCGGACCGTTTCAGTATGTGCAGGGCGGACCGTTCCGGGGTCCGGATGACATGCTGGTGGACGATTACATTGCGCAGCAGAAGCATGTAAAGGTGGGCGACACCATGGAGGTGCTGAACCACAACTTTCGCGTGGCCGGTATTGTGGAAAACGGCCGAGGCGCGCGCAAGTTCCTGCCTCTCGCCGCACTGCAGGATTTGATTGGGGCGAAAGATAAGGCCTCGGTCTTTTACGTGAAACTCGATGACCCCGCCAACGCCGATCAGGTCGTGCAAGCCGTGAAGAATCAGCCTGGCATGGAGAAGTATTCTGTGCTCTCAACGCCGGATTATCTGAGCATGATGACGCCCAGCCGCCTGCCAGGCTTCCGGCCATTCATTGGCGTGGTGATTGGGGTGAGCCTGATCATCGGGTTTCTGGTGATTTTTCAGTCCATGTACGCGGCAGTTATGGAACGCACGCGCGAGATCGGGATATTGAAGGCGATGGGCGCATCGAAGTTCTACATCGTGAACGCGATTCTGCGGGAGACTGGCCTGCTGGCCGTGGCTGGCATCGTGCTGGGTCTGCTGTTCAGTCTGGCCGCGAGCTGGGCCATTCGGCACCGCTTTCCGTTGGTGCAGGTGGTGGTGAGCGGAGATTGGGTACTCCGGGCCGTGGCGGTGGCGGTGCTGGGGGCGATCGCGGGAGCGCTGTATCCGGCATTCAAGGCGGCGGGAAAAGATCCGAT
>PLKR01000170.1:0-1920 GCA_003140655.1 Acidobacteriaceae bacterium
CCTGCCGCATCTTTCTGGTCGTAACCATCGCCCATGGTGAACGACGAGAGATCGGTGCGGTAGAGTGAGTGCTCGCTCTGGCGGCTCACCACTGAAACATTTCCCTTATACAGCGACAGCGTCACGCTGCCGGTCATATCCGTCTGCGTGCTGGCGACAAAAGCGTCCAGCGCCTCGCGCAGCGGCGTGAACCACAAGCCAAAGTAGACGAGCTCGGCGTACTTCAGCCCCACGTGCTGCTTGAAATGCGCGACTTCACGCTCCAGGCACAGGGCTTCCAGTTCGCGATGCGCCGCAACCAGCAACGTTCCTCCGGGCGTTTCGTAACACCCGCGCGATTTGATTCCCACGAAGCGGTTCTCCACCAGATCCACCCGGCCGATCGCATTGCGCGCACCAACTTCGTTCAGCAATTCGACCAGCGACACTGGATCAAGCTTCATGCCGTCTACCGCGACTGGAATCCCCTTCTCGAAGCCGATGGTCACCTGCTCGTCCTTATCGGGCGCCTCTTGTGGCGAGCGGGTCATCTGCCACGTAGCCGGCAGCGGCGCAATGGCGGCATCCTCTAGTTCTCCGCCTTCGTGGCTAAGGTGCCACAAATTGCGGTCACGGCTGTGGATCTTCTCGCGGCTCGCCGCCACCGGGACACCATGCTGCTCGGCGTAATCCAGACATTCTTCGCGGGATTTCAGAGACCACTCCCGCCACGGCGCAATCACTTTCAGTTCAGGCGCGAGCGCCTGATAGGTTAACTCAAAGCGAACCTGGTCGTTCCCCTTCCCCGTGCAACCGTGTGCCACCGCCGTTGCTCCCTCGCGCAGAGCGACTTCGACTTGATGTTTTGCGATCACGGGACGCGCCAGCGATGTTCCCAGCAGATACTTATGTTCGTACACCGCACCTGCTCGCAGCGCCGGGAAGACATATCCTGTCAGAAACTCTTCGCGGAGATCCTCCACGATCACCTTGCTTGCGCCTGTGGCATACGCTTTTTCGACCACGGCCTCAATATCGTCTCCCTGGCCCACATCGCCCACCATCGCGATGACGCTGTAGGAGTAATTCTCTTTGAGCCACGGAATAATAATGGAGGTATCGAGTCCTCCAGAGTATGCGAGCACAACTTTTTCAGGCATGAGCACTCCTTGCGGGCAGGCGATCGCCGCCACCCAGCAGTAAATAAAGAATCGCTTTTTGCACGTGCAGGCGGTTCTCTGCCTGCTCGAAAACCACTGACTGCTGCGAATCCACTACCGCGTCAGTCACTTCCAACCCGCGGTGCGCCGGCAGACAGTGCATAAACACCGCGTGGGGCGCGGCTTCCGCCATAAGGTCCGAATTGACTTGATAAGGCGGAAAGATTCGCGCCCGCTCGCCCTCTTGCTTCTCCTGCCCCATGCTCGTCCAGGCATCGGTGTAAATCGCGTCGGCTCCCCCAACCGCCTCGTGCGGGTCGCTCAGCAATTGAATTTCAGCGCCGGTCTCCTGGGCAATATCGCGCGCAGCGGCAACTATCTGCGGATTCGGTGCGTAGCCTGGCGGAGTGGCCACGCGGATCGAAGACCCCANNCGCTCCAGCAGCGTGAGATAGTCAGCCAAAGCCTGGCATGGATGCTCCAGATCGCTGAGCGCATTAATCACCGGGATCGAGGCGTGCTGCGCCATGCCCTCGATGGTCTGCTGCGAATAGGTGCGTAGCACAATAAGATCCACCCAGCGCTCCAGGTTGTGCGCGACGTCGCTCAATTTTTCCCGGGCGTCGAGCCGCTCGTGAGTTTGGTCGACAAACATCGCAGTGCCACCGAGGCTCACCATTCCGGCCTCGAACGTCAGCCGGGTCCGCAAAGAGGGCTTCTCGAAGAACATGACCATCTGCCTGCCCGTGAGCGCCCTCCGAAAATCCTCAGGACGCGACTT
>PLKR01000170.1:1931-3038 GCA_003140655.1 Acidobacteriaceae bacterium
ACATGACTATTCAACTTTGACTCCTTGTTCTGGACATGGGTATTCGCTGGTTGCGGTTTGAAACGAGCGGCGACTGACTGACTCATGAATAGGTGACCTCCGTACCGCACGACAGCTTGGTCAGGTAAAACTGCGGCAAGACCTCCGCTTCGGTTGCAGGCAGAATTCTCACGCGCCCCACGCCTTGTTTCAGCGCCTGCCCGCAGGCCCGCAGCTTCGGCAACATACCCCCGCTGATGACCGAGCCGGCAGCGAGTTCGGCGGCGTGCTTCGTGCTCAGCCATGGCATCACGCTTCCCTCAGCATCTCTAACTCCGGGTACGTCGGTAAGAAAGATCAGCGTGTTGGCGTGGCAGGCGGCGGCGCAAGATGCCGCCATTTCATCGGCGTTCACGTTGTAGTATTCGCCGTCGGCGCCCAATGCCACTGAAGCCAGAACCGGGATGCCTCCCTGCTGCCACAGCGCTTCGATCCAGCAGGGCTCCGCGAAACAAATCTCGCCAACAAACCCCAGGTCGCGGCCGTGAACAAACTTCTTCCGAGCCCGGAACGTCATGCCGTCGCCGCCGCAGAATCCAATGGCCGGCATGCCCGCTGACTGAATGGCCGCCACCAGCTTCTTGTTGATGATCCCGGCCAACACCATCAGCGCCGTATCCCGCGTCTCCGCATCGGTGATGCGCAGCCCGTCCACAAATTCGCTCTGCTTTCCCAGGCGGTTCAGCATGCGGGTCAGCGCACTGCCACCGCCATGCACTACGGCTACGCGGTGACCATCCTGCGCCAACTCCGCGATGGACCGCGCGCACTTCCGCAGCGTCGCAGCATCTTCGATTGCCGCCCCGCCAATCTTCACCACAATGGTCACTGCAAACCCTCCCGCTCTTCCCACTGATACATCAGATTCATGTTCTGCACCGCTTGTCCTGCCGCGCCTTTTAGCAGATTGTCCACGCAAGAAACCAGCACCAACCGCCGGCCGTCCTCAGCCAGACAAAAACCCAGATCGCAGTAGTTCGTGTGCAGCGAAAACTGCAGCTGCGGCAGCTTGGGCGTCGCAAATACTCGCACCCAATGTCTGCCCGAATAAAAATCACGCAGACAGGA
>PLKR01000489.1 GCA_003140655.1 Acidobacteriaceae bacterium
GCATGGAGAGCGAGACCGAGCACGGCCATGATGATCGCGGTAAACAGTAGCGTGCGACGGATCGGTGAGGTCGTGGTTGTGAGGGGCATACTTCTATTTGATGCGCTTGTGTTGACCGCTCTTAATATTATCGTCGATTAATAGTTCGAGGTGGGGCGCGTATATTGTGCGCGAGAAGGAAGGCACGGAAGATTAGGATATGATTCAGTGGACTTAAAGGCATTTGCTGTGAAAAGGAGTGCTCCAAGAATGGGGAAATCAATCTCCGTTGGCCTGTTGCTTGGACTATTTGGAACCGTACTGCTGGCGAACGCACAGGAGGAACCCTCAAAGGTCGAGTTGTACGGCGGATACTACTTCGCGCGCTTTAATGTAAATGCCAACCTCTCCGGAGTCGCCCCCTCGGAAACATTCAACGGAAACGGCGGAGGCGGCCAGTTCGAGTACAACGCCAGCAACTGGCTCGGTGTGGTGGCAGATCTGGCCGGCTATGGGGCGACCAGCACCGTAAACGGCGCATTGGTCGGAGGAGCGTTTACCTATCTCTTTGGACCCAGAGCGAATTTCAGGCGCGGCAAAGTTACGCCGTTCGCTCAGACCCTCTTCGGAGGCATTCGCACAACCGATGGGATTGGCGAATCGGGGCCCGAAAATAATTTCGCGATGACGGCGGGCGGCGGCATTGATTTGAAAGTGTCCAGACACGTCTCCGTTCGTCCCGTGCAGGCCGAGTACTTCATGACGAGATTGCCCAATGGTCTCAACAACCGCCAGAACAATTTGCGGATTGGCGCCGGGATCAGCGTTCGCCTCGGCGGGAAATAGTTTGCGAGGTTGGGCGGCAAACAGTAATTTTGCGGCTCAGGCCACAGCCCGTGTGGTGGTTTCGCCGCTCAGAGACCTGATTGCGCTGGCTTCGTCCTTCTCAATATCAAACACCGCGGACAATCTTGTCATCTGGAGCAGATCGTTTATTCGCTGGTTCAGGTTTACGAGCCTGAGCTGCCCACCCTGATTCCGAATGGTGGTGTGAGTCTTAACCAGCTCGCCTACGCCTGAGCTGTCTACATACTGAACCTCGCCCAGATTCAGAACAATCTTCTTGTGCCCTTTGTCCGCCAGTTCGCGAACGATCTCGCGCAGGATAACATTGCCTTCGCCCAGCGTAATCCTTCCACTGATATCCAGAACCGCAACATCGCCTATGTGGCGGGTGGCGGTTTGCATTCTAACGGGCGTCCGGTTTTGCATGCCGAGGCCCAGCCGGTCAAGAACCTCGCACGCGGAAGTCGCAAGTTCCTGGGACTCGGTTCGAACCACGATTAGCGAACGGCCTTCCTTGAGCACTTCCCGGAAGAAGGCGACGTCCTCAGCGGACTTTTCAGCCGTTGTCGGCTTGGGCGCGTCGGCGTTGTGGGTTGCCGCCGAACCGAGGGCGGAGCCCGCACCCGCGCCCGCACCCGCGCCCGTGAGCAGTGCGGCGGCGCCGATGCCTAGCGCGAATACTGTCCCGATCCCGGGAAGAAGCAGCGACGCAGCCACTATCCCGGTTGTTATGCCGGCAGCTCCCCCAACGAAGCCTCCCACAAATGTGCCGAGCTCCTTTGCGATGGTTTTGGCCTCGGTTTCTGACCGAGTCAGAAAAACGATGGATTCCTCGCGCACCCCCCGCTCCCGTAATTCCTTGACAGCTTCCTGCGCATGATCACGCGAAGCAAATACTCCGATTGCAGTTTCCATGTGATCCTCCTCGGTAACCGCGGTGGCTCGACGCCTTCTTCCACACGCGCCGGGCGTCCGGCTTAGGCGGAAAAGGATAGCAAAGTAACCCCGCCAAGCCAAGCACAAACTTGCTGGCGCTCCGCAGGTTCGACTGTCATACTCGTGTCTCCCGACAGGAGGTCTGACCCTGCCTGACAAATCTGGTCCCGGACTCACCAAAGAATTGCCCAACCAGCAGGCATCTGCCGATGGCTCGAAAGGGCTGAATGTGGCACACGCCCTGCAACCTCAGCCTTGGGGGCGCAGTGATCGCATCCGCCTGCTCATCTGGGTTGGAATCGGATTCCTTCCTCCGGCGACTCTCATATTCGGGTTGCATGTCGTGGCCGGCCGGAGGAGTTCCGCTCTTTCCGTGCAGACGGAATTGCCGATCCAAGCCATCATGGTATTTTTTGTCTCTCTGGCGACTTGGATCGTCTCCCGTATGGAGAATCGCTCCCTCGACGATTACGGTATTCCTCCCCGGCAAGCATTCGGACGAAGATTTTGGGAAGGGTCTGTCTGGGGCTTTGCGATGCTTTCGGCTATCCTGCTGGTTCTGCGGGTTTGGGGTCACTTTCGAATTGAGTCAGTGGCGCTCTCGGGAAGCACAGTTTTTCGGTCGGCTCTCGCCTGGGCCGCTACATTTCTCGCCGTGTCGTTAAGCGAAGAGTTTGCTTTTCGCGGCTACTGGCTGTTCTCTTTTTCCAGGCGCATGCGCTTCTGGCCGGCGGCACTGGTCCTCTCCGTGGTGTTCGGCGCCGCTCACTTGGGCAATCACGGAGAAAACGCGCTTGGCGTTCTCCAGGTGGTTGAGACTGGCTTACTTTTTTGCCTGACCATTCGACGCACGGGTAATCTTTGGTTCGCCGTCGGATTTCATGCAGCCTGGGACTGGGCAGAAACTTTTTTCTACGGCACGCCCGACAGTGGTCTTCTCGGCGTCGGCCGACTCCTGAATAGCTCCGTGCAAGGCCCGAATTGGCTTACGGGAGGTTCAGCGGGACCTGAAGGTAGCATTATTGCAATTTTTATGCTCCTTCTTTGTGCGCTACTAATCCATTTTCGTTTTCCGAAGGCGATCTACCTGGATCGTCCTGTATAAGGAGATCCCCACTGCAAATTGTACCTCTTGGATATTTTTGGTGTTTGGAGATGATTTTGAGTTTGGGGATGAAACCGGCAAGTCAAAGAGTCCTGGATACGGCGGCATCTCGGAAGGATTGTTGTTGCAACATCGCCATCACACTCATGGACCGGTTTCGTATGGGAGATTTCTTGAGAACCCACGGAAAGAATGTGGCAGTTTGTAGTATCCTCGGCTTGTCGATATTCTGTTGCGCGTAGCACGCCACCGTCTACAAACAATGAACTCCAAACTCATCTTCTGCTGTTCCTTTGGGCTGTCTTTGCTGCTATGGGCCGGGGCAGCGTTCAGCCAGTCCGCTGCGGCCCCGGAGCCTGCCACGCATGCGAGTCCGCAATATTCAGTGCAGGGGAGTCTGGCCTCTGCCGCGCCCGCGCCGCAGGGCGCTGCGGTTTCTTATGCTTCGGTGACGCAACTGAACGGGTTGCTGGCGCAACTGGAGTCCACATCGAAGACTACGCAGGCCGACCTCACGAAACTGCGAATTGAACGCTGGAAGACCGACGGCGGCTCGAAGAAGCAGGCGCTGGGCAATGTGGATTCGATCCAGCGCAATCTGCAGAATGCTTTGCCGGCGATCATTGCTCAGTTGCGCAACGCGCCGGAAGACATGACTGCGACCTTCAAACTGTACCGGAATTTGGACGCGCTGTACGACGTGCTGGGAAGTGTAGTGGAATCGACAGGAGCGTTCGGGGCGAAAGATGATCTGCAGGCGCTGTCGACTGATCTGAACAGCTTTGAGGGCACGCGAAAGCAGGTGGCGGAGCGCCTGGAAAATCTGGCCGCGTCGAAGGAACAGGAGATTGTGCGTCTGCATACGGAGCTGAAGACGGCGCAGGCGGCGCTTCCGGCGGCGCCTCCGAAGATCACCGTTGTGGATGACAATGCACCCGCGAAGAAGCCTGCGGTTAAGAAGAAGCCTGTAGTGAAGAAGGCAACGACGACTCCAGCCACGACACCGGCACAGACCCCGCCAGCGCAACCTAAGCCGCAGTAGGAGAATCCGGCGTCCGGCTGCCGGCGTCCGGAGAATCNNGCTATCTTCGGCATCGTCATCATCTGCGTGGTGCTTCTGGACGCGTTTGAGACGGTGGTGCTGCCGCGGCGCGTGACGCGGCACTTCAAGCTGACAGCATGGTTCTACCGGCGCACCTGGATTCCGTGGAGGAATCTTGCCGGGCGCATTCGGACACCTTCGCGGCAGCAAAATTTTCTAGGATACTTCGGGCCGCTGTCGCTGATCATGTTGCTGGCGTTCTGGGCCGCGACGCTGATCATCGGCTTTGCCCTGCTGCAATATGGCATCGGCGGGCACGAACAACTCAGCCATGAGCCGCTCACGTTTGGCAGGATTATTTACCACAGCGGCCAGACCTTCTTCACGCTAGGCTATGGCGACATCCTGCCAACGTCCAGTTTGGCACGCGCACTGTCGGTAATCGAAGCGGGGATGGGCTTCGCGTTCCTGGGGGTGGTGATCGGGTACTTGCCGGTGGTGTACGCTTCGTTTTCGCGGCGCGAGATTCAGATCTCGATGCTGGACGCGCGAGCGGGATCGCCACCGACGGCTTCCGAGTTACTGGTGCGGCTGGCGGGGACTTCGGAGAATCCGGCCATCGACCAGAGGGTTCTCGATCAAGTCTTGCGCGACTGGGAGCGCTGGTCAGCGGAATTGCTGGAGAGCCACATTTCTTATCCGGTGTTGAGTTTTTTTCGTTCGCAGCATTACAACCAGTCGTGGCTGGGAGCGCTGATGACCATGCTGGACGTGACTTCGTTGGTGATTACCGGAATCGAAGGCATTCATCCCGGACAGGCGCGGATGACTTTCGCCATGGCGCGGCACGCGGCCGTGGATCTGGCGCAGGTGGTGAATGCGCGCTACGATCCGGCGGCCGCGGAACGGCTGCCGGACGCCGATTTCGACGTACTGCGCGAGACGCTGGCGACCGCGGGATTGAAAATGCGAACGGGCGATGAAGCGCGGCAGAAGCTGAACAAGTTGCGGTCGATGTATGAACCTTACGTACATTCGACTGCAAAAAATCTGATGATTGCGCTGCCGCCGTGGCAGAATCCGGCGAAGACGCGGGACAACTGGCAGGCGGGGCCGTGGGACCGGATGATCCAGGCTAAGGGGCTGGCGGTGTTGGGGCAGAAGCCGGTGCAACCGCGGAGTAATGAGGAGCACTTCTAGAATCATTGAGTCATTGAGTGATCGGGCAATTGAGCGATTGAAAAACATAACGTCTGAATCCCA
>PLKR01000405.1 GCA_003140655.1 Acidobacteriaceae bacterium
GGGTTGGCGTAAATGACGGTAGCGTCGGCCTCGAAATACGTGCCGTCGGTCGCGAAGATTTTCACCAAGACCCGGCTCCGGGAAGCTAAAGGGGCTGCAGAATCCAGATAACAGCCGTATAGGCTTAGCTCGGTTACGTTGCCGCCGACCGGTGTGCCTACCTCTGGAATGACCGCTGCCGGGGCCGAAAACGGATACCTGGGTACTCTACGCTGCTGCTCTTCTCCTTGGTTCATTGTGCTAAGACTAATGGCAGCAGGGACATGCGTACATCAGTAAGAGTGCGGGATTTTGTGTGGCACGAGACTGTAGCTTGTCGTATCGAATCACTCGTTATGTTGGATTGGGCGGCGCAGCGCTCTTGACGGGAAGCCAGCCGTCGTACGGAAAAACCGAACCAGGTTGTCGAAGTGTCGGCTCGAGGCNNAACCCTCTTAAGTTAATGAATCAAAACTGTTTATAGGCGAAAGCGAAGGCCAATGGCCTGCCGTACCATTGTTGATGTTCTTCCGTACTCTTAATTTAGCCCCAGACCGCACGGTTCGCTTTCTGCCGAGCGGGAACGAGGCAAACGAATGGGCAGTGAGTACGCGAACCCGGCGGCGAACTCGGATGGCCACCGCGCCAAACCATGTTTCGTCAGCGTCGTACGCCGCTACGCGGTGCCCGTCTTAGCCCTGGCCGCCGTTTCCACACTCGCCGGCTTTGAGGTTGCCCGTATCCAAGGCGGTGCAGCTTGGGGCAGCAGAAATCTTGTGCAAGCTGCTTTGTTGACCGACATTCCCTCCAGTACCGGCAACGCGGTGGACCCGAGCGTCAATACCTTCTCGCGCTTGGGTCCCCAAGAGCAGGCGGAGCACTTGCTGGAGCAGGCCATCGCTCGCAACCCCGAATCGATCGATGTCATTGGCAAGAATATCGACGGCTGGCGCGGCCATCTGCAGAATACCGATCGCTTGTTCGATCTCGTGCACACCGCACTGAACTCTGACGATCTCCGGGTGCGAAGCGCGGCGCTGGAAATCGATCTCGNNCAACAATCTTAGCAAGTCGCCTCAGAGCGTCGCGCATTTGGTGCACGAACTTCGCGCCGCTCCTTCGGAGCGCTCATCGATTCTGTGGCAGCTCGGTGCGCTCGGCAATCGGGGCGTCGAACCGGACCTTGTCCTCGCGCAGCTCCTGACCTACGTGCATGACCGCAACGAAGATACCCGTTACTGGGCCGTCGAAGGATTGGGAATGCTTGCCACCGACGCGGCGGTCGACCCGCTGCTCGATCGCTTCGCCNNCCTGGCGAAGTCCGGCATGCTCACCAAGGAGCAGCGCCTGGCCGCAGTACCCGATCTACTGAACTTTTTCGACGACGACGCACTCGACTCGGCCACCCGCGGTTGGGTCTACGGAGCCCTTCGCCTGATCACCGGGACGGAACTAGGTAATGACGCCAATGCTTGGCGAAAGTGGTGGGCCAATCGCAACTCCGCTCACAAACATCCGATCAATCGTAGCGGCATCCTCTTCGCATAGCGCCTTCGCTGGTTTTTCCGCATCGCTCTTGCAGCAATACAATCGAAATCACGCCTTGAATGGACAGACCGAAGTAGAACTCGGCACCGGCGCCTCCAGCACCGTTGTGCAGCCACTTTCAACTTCTCCCTGCCTATGTTCGACGGTATAGTTGCGCCCGCACAGCGCGGAGGGCACGCCCATGGAACTGTTGTCACGCCGAAAGTTCTTCTTAACTTCGCTCGCTAGCAGCGCGGTTGCGCCGAAATCCGCAAAAGCGCGCACGAAACCCGTCACCACGGCCGCGAACAGCGCGCGCCACGCGATGGGCAAGGTTACCAGCCAGAAGGTACGCCACTCCCCCGCCCCCAAGCCGCGGGCAGCGTTTTCGAAGCTGTGGTCCACTGCGGCGAGGCCCGCCCGTATCATGCGCAGCTTCAAGGGCAGCGTGTAGATCGCGGACAGGCCCACTGCCGTATGCCAGCTAAAGTGCAGCGGGCAGCGCCCCAACGCCACCAGCAGATAGTAAACCAGCACTGCCGGCGGCAGGACCAGCGGAAGGGTCGCGGCCGCGTCCAGCAGTTCGCTGCCGGGGAAGCGGCGGCGTGCCAGCACCCACGCCAGGGGTAACGCCACCAGCATGGCAAGCAGCGTAGCCCAGCCGGCGTAGCGTAGGCTGAGCCAGAGCGGGGACCAGTCAAGTAGCATGGGCGGGAATCTAATTATACCCGCATGCGAAGTTCAGGTTACTTCCACGCGCCCAGCAGCCGCCGCACTAACACCATTTGACCCAGATGATAGGCGGTATGGTCCGCCGCCAGCAACACTTCGTGCAGAACCGTCTGGCCGGTCCCATGCGGAATGCGCGCATGCAAACCGATTTTCGGATTCTTCACCATCCGCCGTATGGCTGCCAGATCGGCGCGGAACGCTTTGACGCTTTTGTCCCACGCGGCATCGTCTGGGGGCGCCTGGCTGGCCGGCCAATAGCCCGCGGGCCACGCCGGCGAAACATGTTTCGGTTTGCGTATGAACTCCAGGATGTCCCATTGTGCGATCCGGATGTGTTCCAGCAGTTCCCATGGCGTGTGCGGCAACCCGCTCGGCCGGATGCCGCGCAGTGCGGCCGGCAGACCGGCCACCGCGGCGTCGAAATCCAGGTGCGCCCCGCCGCCGTCCAGCAGGTAGGTCAGGTGTTCCCGCAGAGATTGATCTTGGGTCATGTCTCTTACTATTTTGGCCATCGGGGGGCTCAAAAACAAGCCCGCCGCCCCGCCTGTCGAACTGCGCGCGATTCCGGGCTGACGCAAAGCGTCGCTACGGTTGGCCGAGCGACTCCTGGCGCGCTTTGATGTAACGCTCAGTGTTGGGGATATCCTTATTCCATTGCGGGGTCTCGATGCTATTGGCCACCCGGAAGACGGCCAGCGCCACGGTGACGTCCACCTTGGCGAGGTTGTCGTAATCCAGCTTGGGCCATTCGTCGCCGGCCTTGTGGTAATCGGGGAAATCGTAGGCGACCGAAATTGTGGTGGCGTCGGCGCCGGCCTCGGCGAAGGCGGCGATGTAGGGGTCGACCGGGCTGATC
>PLKR01000273.1:0-761 GCA_003140655.1 Acidobacteriaceae bacterium
ATCACCGCCGTCTCGGTCATCTCCACCATAAAAGTCGAGCGGCCCCGCGCCAGGTTATCGCTGGCCCCGATGCGGGTGAATACCCGGTCCACGATGCCCAGGCGCGCCGACCGCGCCGGCACAAACGATCCCATCTGGGCCAGGATCACGGTCAAGGCCGCCTGCCGCAAGTAGGTCGATTTGCCGCCCATATTTGGACCGGTAAGCACGAGCACGGTGTGAGTCGTCGAGTTGAGATACAAATCGTTGGGCACATAGCGCTCACCGCCTCCAGCAGATTCCTGGCGTTCGATGACCGGATGTCGACCCTCGATCACTTCGATGTCCGAGGATTCATCGAACTTCGGGCGGCAGTAATTGCCGAGAGCCGCGATGTGGGCTAAGGTGGCCAGTACATCGACTTCGGCCAGAGCCAGCGCCGTCTGCCGGATGCGCCGCGCCTCCGCGGCAATCGAGGAGCGCAGTTCGGCAAACAAGCGGCGCTCGATCTCGACAATCTTTTCCTGCGCGTCGAGAATCTTGGCCTCGTACTCTTTTAGTTCGGGGGTGGTGAAGCGCTCCGCGCCCACCAGAGTTTGTTTGCGTTCATAATCCTGCGGAACCAGGTGCAGGTTCGGCTTTGATACCTCGATGTAGTAGCCGAAGATGGAATTGAACTTCACCTTGAGTGAGCTGATCCCGGTGCGCCCGCGTTCCCGCTGTTCGATCTGCGCCAGCACCTGTTTGCTGTTGCGGGAGAGTTCGCGCAATTCGTCCAGATC
>PLKR01000273.1:774-3618 GCA_003140655.1 Acidobacteriaceae bacterium
CCGCCCGACTGCGGCTTTGATGCCGGGAATCTTCGCGAGGGATGCCGCCAGAGCCAGCACATCGCGCGGATTCGCCGTTTCCAGAGTTACGCGGCTCAAAAGGCGCTCCAGATCGAGCACGCCATCGAGCGCGCGGCGCAGTTCCTCGCGCGCGATGGTGTGCTTCACGGCCGCTTCCACCGCATCCAGGCGAGCATAGATTTCGGCAAGATCGAGCGACGGCCGCAGCAACCAGGCCCGCAGCAGCCGCTTGCCCATGGGCGTGACTGCGGCATCGATCGAGCGAAACAGGGTGAGGCCCGCATCCGTTCCGGCAAAGAGCGGTTCAATCAGTTCCAGATTGCGGACTGTCACGGCATCGAGTACCAGACAGTTCTGCCGCTCGTACCAGCCGATGCGGTCGACGTGGTCGAGCGATCCGCGCTGCGTCGAGCGGACGTAGTAAAGAATCGCTCCCGCCGCAGCGGCAGCCGCCGTACGGCCCGCCAAGCCAAATCCCTCGAGTGACAGCACGCCGAAATGGTTCTCCAGCNNCTCGTCCTGGTGTCAAACAGCGGCGCCGCTGACCCGTATAGCAACTCTTTCGGTCGTAACTGCTCCAGCTCTTCCTGTATGCGCCGCAGAGCACCCTCACCCGAAAATTCCGTCGCCCGAAACTCCCCGGTGGAAAGATCCAGGGCCGCAAATCCCACACGTTCTCCAACCTGAGCAAGGGCAGCCAAAAAGTTGTTTTCTTCCGACCCGAGTAACGAATCGGCCGCCGTCCCGGGCGTGACCACGCGGGTCACTTCGCGTCGCACTAGCTTTGTGCCGATCTGCTTCTTTGCCAGCCGTGCATCTTCCATTTGCTCGCAGATGGCCACCTTGAAACCTTTGCGGATGAGCTTGCCAATGTAGCCTTCGGCCGCGTGGTGGGGCACTCCGCACATGGGCACCGCGATACCTTTTTCTTTATTGCGCGAGGTCAGCGTGATCTGTAACTCTTTGGACGCCACAATGGCGTCATCAAAGAAAAGCTCGTAGAAATCCCCGAGGCGGAAGAACAGCAGCGCAGTCGGATGTTCTTTCTTGACGGCGGCATACTGCCGCATCAGCGGAGTGGACGGCTCGGTCATTGTTTCAGCCGCATTGTTTCAGTCGGAGCAGCGGGCTTGGCGCGGATTATAACAAGTCCTCACCCTGGACTGCCCCTGCTCCAAACGCGCTGGAGGAAATGACAGTTGACGCAGGTTCTCTCGCAGTGTTTACCTAATNNTTTTGCCCAGATTCCCTCGAGGCTACGCAAGTCATCTCCGCGGCGCCCAGTACGGTGGGCTGGTCGGCGCGCTCTGTGGTGCATCCCACCCCGCTCTACCACATTGAAGGCGAGCCCGGGCGCCGCGGCGATGGCATCTACGACCGCATGAGCTCAGTCGGCGCTCATGAAGTTTTGGTGGAGAATCCCAGGCATGACCGCCAGCTCTGGCAGGCCAGCGATGAGGAAATCGGGCATTTCTTACGCCTCGCCGCCGAACGCATCATGGATCTCAAGCGCGACCCGCGGGTCAAGTACGTCAGCCTCTTCAAGGACCATGGACCCAGCGCAGGCCAGGAATTCGGTCATCCTACGTCGCAGCTCACCGCGACGATGTTCGTACCCCGGCGCGTGCTTTACGAGCTGCGGGCGGGCCGCGAGTATTTCCAAGGCAAAGAACGCTGTGTCTTCTGTGACATTCTCACCCAGGAGGAGCGGCAGGCCTCGCGCGTGATTGAGGCCCGAGGCGATTACGTTGCTCTCGGACCCTACGCTCCGCGAGTGCCCTACGAAACCTGGATCATCCCCCGTAACCACGATGCCTCCTTCGAGCGNNTATTGGAAGACCATTGACGACGACTACCACTGGCACATCGAGATCCTGCCAGTCCTTGCCGCCAAGGCACGCTCCTACACTTTCAAGGAGGTTTACTACTCGCCGATCAGCTCCGAGACCGCAGTGAAGCAACTGCGGGAGGCGAGGATTGATGGCTGAGGCACCGCGTGGCTTTCATGGGCGGCCGGTGTGCGCGTCTCGCCCATCACCTATCCCGACTACATGCCCAAAGGAGAAGTCCGCGTCGAGGATCCGGACGGCTACACTCTGCTCATCGGCCACGCTGGCTGATTGAGGCTTCGCGGACGCGGGGGCATTGTTTACAATAGAAGATTCGTGTGCCCGGATGCAGGGAAGCCTGTACTCGGGACAAAGAACATTTTGGAACAGCAAAACCAACTGGAACCGTCGAACCACAAGCCTGGCGTGCCGGCCGGGGTGTCGCCCACCCTGTACTGGCGAGTGGAGGGGAGTCTGCTTGACCTGACGGTGGTGGAACCAGTGGCGTTCTTTACCTGGAACGCGCAGACGTTCTCGGAGCGGTTCCGGCGGCGGGGATTGATTTTCCTGATGGCGGCGCTGCGTCCGTTTCTGTACTCGACGAACCGGAAGTTCGCGACGCGTGTGGTACACACAGCATTACGGGGTGTGACACGCGACCGGCTGGATCTGTTGGGCGAAGAATATTTCCAATACAAATTGAAGCCGCGGCTGAAGGCGCATGGGGTAGAGCGGGTGCAGGGGCTGGTGCGCGCGGGCGCGGACGTGGTGCTGGTGAGCCAGGGGCTGGAGCACGTGATGAAGCCGCTGGCGCAGCATCTCGGCGTGAAGCGGGTGGTGGCGAACCGGCTGGAGTTTCGCGATGGCGTGGCCTCCGGACGGCTGCTGGAGCCCGTGATCCGGCCACGAGGAGCATTCGCGCGAATCCGGGAGCAGAGTCCGGATGGGCGGCGGGCGCCGAAGACGCTGGCGCGGCAACTGGATATAACGGTGG
>PLKR01000629.1:0-133 GCA_003140655.1 Acidobacteriaceae bacterium
AGGTGCAGATTCTCACTGACCGAACCACGACCATTCGCGCATCCGTGAAAGATGTTGAATTCGAATTGGCACTGACCATCGTGCTGGTGGTCATCGTTATTTTCTTCTTCTTGCGAAACTTGCGGGCTACGTT
>PLKR01000629.1:168-9643 GCA_003140655.1 Acidobacteriaceae bacterium
ATCGTCATGATCGAAAACATCGACCGCTACCTCGAAGCCGGGGATTCGCCGCTGGATGCGGCGCTCAAAGGGTCGGGGCAGATTGGGTTCACTATCGTCTCCCTCACCGTTTCACTCATCGCGGTGCTGATTCCGCTGCTGTTCATGGGAGACATTGTTGGCCGGCTCTTCCGTGAGTTCGCGGTCACGTTGGCAGTCACCATCCTGGTCTCGGCAGGGGTTTCTCTGAGCCTGACTCCGATGATGTGCGCCAAGCTGCTCAAGCATCGCAAGGAAGGCGAGAAAGGCCGTTTCTACGAGGTCACGGAAGACTATTACAACCGGGTCATTGCGTTTTATGGTCGTACGGTGAAGTGGGTGTTGAAGCATCAAACCGCAACGCTGTTTGTAACGTTCGGAACCCTCGTGCTCACGCTGGTTCTCTACGTGGTTGTGCCCAAGGGATTCTTCCCGGTGCAGGATACGGGCGTGATTCTGGGGATTTCGGAAGCTCCGGACAATATTTCGTTTGACGCGATGTCCCAGCGCCAGCAGGAACTGGCGAAGGTGATCCTCAAAGACAAAGATGTAGAGAGCTTGTCGTCCTTTATCGGGGTGGACGGCACGAACACGACTCCGAATAGCGGCCGCATTCAGATCAACTTGAAACCCCGGGATGAGCGTGACCGGGACGCCTCGGGGATCATCCGGCGCCTGCAACCCGAACTGGCGAAGATAGACGGAATCACTCTCTACATGCAGCCCGTGCAGGACTTGACGGTGGAGGATCGCGTAAGCCGGACCCAGTTCCAATACTCCATTGAAGACGCGGACGCGCAAGAGTTGACGCAATGGACACCGAAGCTGGTGGAGAAACTGCGCGCTGCGCCGGCACTGCGCGATGTGGCCACAGACCAGCTCAACGGCGGGCTCAGGACCAACCTCACGATCGACCGCGACACGGCGTCGCGGCTGGGAATCCTTCCGCAAGCCATCGACAATACGCTCTACGACGCTTTCGGGCAGCGGCAGGTTTCCATCATCTTTACGCAGTTGAACCAGTACCACGTGGTGCTGGAAGTGCTGCCGAGTTTCGCCAAAACTCCCGACGCGATGAACGACGTATACGTTCGCCCCAGCAGCGCGACACCGAATTCCGGCGCGCCCACCGCCAATGCAGCCGCGCCCACCACCAGCGGAACCCCAGTGCCGCTTTCCACTTTTGTGCGGATGCAATCGACCAGCGCACCCCTGGCCGTCAACCACCAGGGACAGTTCCCGGTGGTGACGCTTTCGTTCAACCTCGCGCCGGGCGCTTCTCTGGGCGACGCCACGCGGGCGATCCAGGAAGTGGAAAAGGAAATTCAGATGCCGGCGAGTATTCATGCGTCGTTTCAAGGAACGGCCGCCGCATTTCAAAATTCGCTTTCGAGTGAGCCGTTCCTGATTCTCGCTGCCATTATCACGGTGTACATTGTGCTGGGAGTTTTGTATGAGAGCTACATTCACCCCATCACGATTCTCTCCACGCTGCCCTCGGCTGGGGTGGGCGCGATCCTGGCTCTTATGATTACGGGGAACGATCTGACCGTGGTGGCTCTCATCGGCATTATTCTGTTGATCGGCATTGTGAAGAAGAACGCAATTATGATGATCGACTTCGCTCTCGAGGCGGAGCGCGAGGAACACAAGCCGCCAGAAGAAGCGATCTTTCAAGCGTGTTTGCTTCGCTTCCGTCCCATCATGATGACGACGATGGCGGCGCTGCTCGGCGGTTTGCCTCTGGCGCTCGGTTCCGGAACGGGCGCGGAGTTGCGGCGACCACTGGGTATCACCATTGTGGGCGGGTTGTTGTTGAGCCAGTTGCTCACGCTTTACACCACGCCGGTGGTTTACCTGTGGTTTGACCGGTTGGCCCACAGGTTCGAGAAGTACAGGATCGGCAATCCGATTCCGCACGAAATGCCGGCGGATTAGGCCTTGCTAATTAAAGCATGAATATTTCGGCTCCATTTATCCGGCGTCCGATTGGCACGTCGCTGCTGGCAGCGGCGCTGCTGCTTTCCGGGATTCTCGCCTTCAATTTATTGCCGGTGGCTTCGCTGCCGCGAGTGGATTTTCCTGTGATCAGCGTTGGCGCAGCGCTGCCAGGCGCCGACCCGCAGACGATGGCTTCGGCAGTGGCCACGCCGCTGGAGCGGCAGTTCGGACGCATCTCGGGCGTGAACCAGATGACCTCGTCGAGCCAACTGGGCTCGACCGGCATCGCGCTGCAGTTTGATTTGAACCGGAACATTGATGCCGCTGCTCGCGATGTGCAGGCGGCCATCAATGCCGCGCGCAGCCAGCTTCCTTCCAATCTGCCGAGCAATCCGACCTATCGCAAGATCAACCCCGCGGACGCTCCCATCCTGATTCTGGCGCTCACTTCTGACACAGTTCCGGTGGCCCGTTTGTATGACACGTCCGACTCGATTCTGGCGCAGAAGCTTGCGCAGGTGAATGGAGTGGGCCAGGTGTTCACGTACGGTTCGGCGCCGCCGGCCGTGAGAGTCGAAGTCAATCCGATGCTGCTCAACAAGCTCGGAGTGGGCCTGGACACGGTGCGCAACGCGCTGAATCTGGCCAACGCCAATCAAGCCAAGGGACAAGTATCGAACGGAGCGATCTCCCAAGAGTTCGCCGACAATGATCAACTTTTTACCGCGGACGAGTACCGCCCGTTGATAGTCGCCTATCATAACGGCGCCCCGGTGCGACTGGGAGACGTGGCGGATGTGCAGGACTCGGTGGCGGACGTGCACAACCTCGGCCTGGCAAATGGCAAACCCGGGGTTCTGGTCGTTATTTTCCGGCAGCCCGGCGCGAACGTCATCGAGACCGTGGATCGCGTGCGCGCTCTGATGCCTTATCTCCAGTCTTCGATTTCTCCGGCTATCAAACTGGCAGTTGTCTCGGACCGCACGATTACGGTCCGTGCCTCGGTTAAAGACATTGAATCCACGCTGCTGATTTCGATCGTGCTGGTGATTTTGGTGGTGTTCGTGTTCCTGCGGACGGTGCGGGCGACCTTGATTCCCAGCATTGCAGTGCCGCTTTCGCTGGTGGGCACTTTCGGGGGCATGTATCTGCTGGGCTACAGCCTGGATAATCTGTCGCTCATGGCGCTGGCGATTTCTACTGGGTTCGTGGTGGATGACGCCATCGTGGTTCTGGAAAACATCATGCGCTACGTGGAGCATGGGATGGACGCGGTGCAGGCGGCGTTCAAGGGAGCGGCGGAAATCGGCTTCACTGTGCTCTCCATGAGCCTGTCCCTCGTGGCAGTGTTCATCCCGCTGCTGATGATGGGCGGAATTGTAGGGCGGCTGTTTCGCGAGTTCGCGGTCACGCTGAGCATTGCGATCGGAGTTTCGCTCCTGGTGTCGTTGACGACGACGCCGACGATGTGTGCCAAATTCCTGCGGCCATCCCCATCGAACCAGCGGCATAACGTTTTCTATCGCGCCAGCGAGTGGTTCTTCGACCACCTCCTGGCGACGTACCGGCATGCGCTGAAGTGGGTTCTGGCACACCAGCCGGTCACGCTGATCGTGACCATCCTGGTGGCCTGCCTGAGCGTGTACCTCTACGCCATCGTGCCCAAGGGCTTCTTTCCGCAGCAGGACACCGGGCGGCTTCAGGGATCGGTACAGGCGGCACAAGACATCTCATTCCAGGCTATGAGCGGCAAGATGGAACAGTTCGTGCAAATCATACTGAAGGATCCCGCGGTCAGCACGGCGGTCGGGTTCGCGGGTGGAGGGTCGGCGACCAACCAGGGCCGGTTCTTCGTCATGTTGAAACCACTCCAGCAGCGCGGCCAATGCAAGACCCCCCACTTCTGGAACCCTTGCTACTTTAGCGCCGACGATGTGATCAATCGATTGCGGGGCAAACTCGCGGTGGTTCCCGGAGCCACGCTGTTCCTGCAAGCGCAGCAGGATCTGAATATTGGCGGGCGCTACGGGCAGGCGCAGTATCAGTACACGATACAAGGCGAGGACTTGAACGAACTCAACAACTGGGGTCCGTTGTTGTTGCAGAAAATGCGCGGACTACAGGAATTGCGCGACGTAAATACTGACCAGCAGGATAAAGGATTGCAGGCGCAGTTGGTGATCGATCGTGACACGGCCAGCCGGTTGGGAGTTGCGGCCCAGGACATCGATAACGCGCTCTATGATGCTTTCGGACAGCGCCAGGTCTCGACCATGTACCGGCCGCTGAATCAGTACCATGTGGTCATGGAAGTTGCGCCGGAGTATCAACAGACCACTGAGGCGCTGCAAAATATTTACTTGCGCTCCAGCAGCGGCGCGCCGATACCGCTGGCGGCATTCACGCACTTCACTCCGTCCAACATGCCTTTAGCCGTGAATCACCAGAGCCAGTTTCCCTCAGTCACGATTTCGTTCAACCTGGCTCCCGGAGTTTCTCTCGGGCAAGCGACACAAGCCATCGAAAGAGTCCAACGTTCCATCGACTTCCCAGCTTCAATTCAGGCAAGTTTCCAGGGTACGGCTGCCGCTTTCAAGGATTCGCTCTCCAGCGAGCCAGTGCTGATTCTCACGGCGCTGATTACCGTGTATATCGTGCTCGGTATGCTTTACGAGAGCTACATTCATCCGATTACGATTCTCTCGACAATTCCTTCTGCGGGCCTGGGCGCACTGCTGTTCTTGCTGCTGTTCCATATGGAGCTCAACGTGATTGGAACGATCGGCATTATTTTGCTGATCGGGCTAGTGAAGAAGAACGCCATTATGATGATCGACGTGGCGCTCGAGGTAGAGCGCACGCAAGGGAAGAAGCCGGTCGAGGCCATCTACGACGCCTGTCTCTTGCGCTTCCGCCCCATCATGATGACAACCATGGCGGCTCTGTTGGGAGGCCTACCCCTGGCCCTCGGCAGGGGCACCGGTTCCGAACTGCATCGTCCTCTCGGCATTACGATTGTTGGCGGACTGATTGTCAGCCAGGCGCTTACGTTGTTCACTACGCCTGTCGTCTATGTGTATATGGACCGCTTCCGAATGTTTTTGCGGTTGTTGTTCGCCGGCGAAGATACCTCTGTGGCCGAAAGCTCTCCCGGTACACCCAGATCCAGCCCGGCGCACTAACAGGTTGCGGAAAAACTCCGGTTCGAGCCGGTTCGGGAAGGGCACGAGTTCCGGCCTGCCCTGAGCGGAGCCGAAGGGTGCCGTTAATTCGCTGAAAATGGGTCCGCGCTTCAGCGCCTTAGGTAGGCTCTTCGCTTGCGCGGCGAGTTTTTCCGCAGCCTGCTAAGGCTGCTGCGGTGCAACCTGATTTCACGAGCATGGCATCGCAGTCAGCAGGACTCGGAAGTCTTGGCCCGTCGCAGCGCTGGACCGCGCCCGACGTGCCCGGCCCCTTTTTCTTCGCGGTCACCGTATGATAAGGGATGCTTTCCATGCCGGAGCTTCCCGGTGATCCGGCGTATTATTGTTCTTCGTTCTGCGCTTTCAAATTCTCTCAGGAGTCACGAATGCTTCAGAAGGCATTGGTCCTGGTATTTGTTGTCGCAAGCATTGCCAGTTGCATCGGCTGCGGACAGACTGCGAGCCACTACGTCTATGCGACTATCCCGGCCGCTAATCAAGTCAAAGCCTACCGGGAAGACCCCAACTCCGGCGTTCTCACGGAAATCTCGGGAAGTCCGTACCCTGTGGGCGACGGAGCTCATTCCGCGGTCCTTCATCCTTCGGGAAAATTCTTGTACGTGGCGAATCCGGGTCAAGAGGAAAATGACATTTCTCTGTTTACCATCGCCAGCAACGGAGCTTTGACCGAGGTAACTCCACGGACCTCCGTTGCACCTTTGGGTTCGCTGCCCCAACTCCTGGCCATGGATCCTGCCGGCGGGTTCCTGTACGTGGCGAATGCCGGATCGGACAACATTTCGGNNCTTCTCGATCGATAGCAGCACAGGCGCGCTCACCCAACTTGCCAATTCTCCATTCCCGGTTGGGTTGCCACCGCTCAATATCCAGCTGACGCCATCGGGCAACTATCTCTACGTCACCGCGTCAGGCGGACAAGCCGGAAATAATGGGTCGATAGCAGGCTTCAGTGTGAACGCAGGAGCACTCACGGCACTTAGCGCCCCGAATCCGATTAGCAGCNNACCTCATCGGGTTCCATTTCTATTTTTACCATTGGCTCGTCCGGCGCGTTGTCGGAGGTTCAAAACTCTCCACTCGCCGACACCTATACGGCTCCGGTTTCGCTGATTCTGGATGCCAAAGGAGCGTATCTCTACGTGGCGAATCAGGGCTCCAGCAACGTCGCAGTTTATTCGATTAGTTCCAGTACCGGACTTCCTACGGTGCTTACCAGTTCCACTACCACGGGTGCCTTCTTCACCGAGGGTAATCCTAGCTTCCTGGCTGCGGACCCGAGCGGGGAATATTTGTTTGTGGGGAACCAGGGCGCTTCTGCGGGGATTCAGGCGTTTAGCGTCAGTAGTGGCAATTTGACCTCTATCTATACTTATGGCGTCGGGAATACGCCCAGTTCGATCGCGGTATTGAAGTAAAACGAACCATTTCTGCGGCATGGCAGACTCTTTAACAGGCAATGACAAACAAAAACTCCCAACTCTGCGACAATAGCTAGACCGGCACGAGCCCCCCGTGTTTGCCGTCGCGGGAGCCCCAACGTCGAATCGGGAGAAGGCTTCCCGCATTCGCTTGGCTATGGGGCTGATTCCGTGCCGAGACTGCCTTCAGGAGCCCGAATCCATGAGGATCGCAAGCGCGGCGAGTGCCTTCCCGAAGCATTACTACACCCAGAAAGTTCTTCTCGAGCGCCTCCAGGACTATTGGGGAGACCAACTCAAGAATCCTCTGCTGCTGGCACGCTTGCATCGCAACGTAACCGTGGACGGCCGTTACCTCGCGATACCCGCGGAGCAGTACGTGGACATCAAGACCTGGGGTCAGGCCAATGACATCTGGATCAAGGTCGCACAGGAATTGGGGGAACAGGCTCTCTGCGTCGCACTGCAGAACGCTGGATTGCAGCCAAGCGATTTAGGAGCGTTGTTGTTCACGACCGTAACTGGCGTAGCAAGCCCGTCCATCGACGCTCTCCTGATCAACCGCATGGGACTGCCGGCCAATATTCGCCGCACCCCGATTTTTGGCTTGGGATGTGTGGCCGGCGCCGCCGGAATCGCACGCGCCTCCGATTACGTTCGCGCCTATCCAACGCAGGCAGCAGCCCTGGTATCGGTCGAACTCTGTTCGCTCACCCTGCAGCGTGAAGATCTTTCAGTCGCGAACCTGATCTCGTCAGGACTTTTCGCCGATGGCGCTGCCGCGGTGATTGTAACCGGACCGGAATTTGCATCGTCTGGCCCTGAGATTTCCGGGCCTAAGATTCTCGCCACCCGTTCCGTCTTTTATCCCAGCACGGAAGAAATGATGGGCTGGAACATTTCCGAGAAAGGTTTCCGGATCATACTGTCTACTGAGGTTCCGACCCTGATTCGACAAAACCTGGGGCGAGATGTGGACGCATTTCTGGCGGATAACGGACACAAGCGAAGCGAGCTTAAGAGCTTCGTTCTCCATACCGGAGGACCGAAAGTGCTCGATGCTTCGGCAGACGCGTTGGGCTTGCACAATGGACAGCTCGATGCTTCCTGGGATTGCCTGCGCAAGGTAGGAAATCTTTCTTCCGCTTCAGTGTTAGTTGTACTCGAAGACGTGATGAAGAACCGGCGTCCTGAGCCCGGTACGCTGGGTCTGCTTGCCGCCATGGGACCCGGTTTCTGTTCCGAGCTTCTACTTCTGCAATGGTGAGGTAGGTCAGTTTGCTGAATTCGACAGATGTGTTCGTGATTGGCGGAGGCCCAGCCGGGCTTGCGACCGCGATTGCCGCCCGTAGGCAGGGATTCCGCGTAGTGGTTGCCGACGGAGCCAAGCCGCCAATTGACAAGGCCTGCGGTGAAGCGCTGATGCCGGACGCAATCACGGCGCTGGAACGGCTGGGAATTGCCGTGCCTGTCGCTGAGGCCCGCCCTGTTTGCGGCGTGCGCTTTCTCGGTTCCGGGTTGTCCGCAGAAGCGGACTTCCCTTCGGGCAACCGCGGCCTCTCCATTCGCCGGACCGCATTGCATCGCATCATGACCGAACGTGCTGCGGCGCTGGGAGTCGATCTACTTTGGAAGACCGCAGTCACGGGGATATCCCGCGAGCAAGTGCAGCTCGGGGAGCGCGCGATCCGCACCCGGTGGATTGTAGGAGCCGATGGCGCCAGCTCACGTGTGCGCCGCTGGGCGAATCTAAATGCCCACTCGCGAACCAGCCTTCGATATGCTTTTCGCCGCCACTATCGCATGCGGCCCTGGACTGACCGCATGGAAATATATTGGGGAAAGCACAGTCAGGGTTATGCCACAGCCGTAAGCAACGAGGAAGTTTGCGTGGCTGTGGCATCACACGATCCCGACCTTCGCCTGGAGGAATCTTTGCTCGCGTTCCCCGAGCTCAACGCCCGCCTTCGCGGCGCCGAGACGGCCTCTGCCGAAAGGGGCTCACTATCTGCAAATCGCAAACTGAAGCGCGTATGGCGAGGAAATGTTGCGTTGATCGGCGACGCCTCCGGCACCGTCGATGCGATCACAGGCGAAGGTCTGGGCCTTGCTTTCAGCCAGGCCGTGGCGCTGGCCGACTGTCTCGGATCAGGCAATCTCGCCGGTTACGAGACCGCTCATCACCGCCTGTCTCGACGGCCCTTGTTGATGGCGCGATTGATGCTCACGCTCGACGGCCGTCCGGGCTTTCAGCAACGCACACTCCAGGTGTTTCGTAAGCATCCCGAAGTTTTTCACCGATTTCTGGCTCTGCACGTAGGAAGTCTTTCGCCTTTTTGCCTTGCCCTCGACGGCCTCACTCTGGGTTGGGGATTGTTGACCGCATAACCCCATGAACGAAGATGTTCAGGGATCTCGCCGAGGTCGGGTGCGTCANNCTGGGCCAGGTGATGACAGCGCGCTCGACCCGATCGCGTTTCTCAAGGCCAAACGTGAGCGGGAGTTCTGATTGCGACAGATAGCTGGAGCCGCTTTTCACCATGCGCGACTGACTCAACCCGCCGGAGACAATGCGGACGATTGCGCCGATTCCGTCGCGGTTCGACTTGGTGCCGGCTAGCCGAAAACGAATGCTGCGATTTCCGGCCAGCTGGTCATTTCGGTAGAGGCAGGCAGGACCGCTGTTGGTGGTGAGCAGCAGGTCGAGATCACCATCGCGATCGAAGTCGGCATAAGCCAGTCCGCGCCCGACCTTCGGCTGCTCGAATCCGCCTCCGACTTCCGTGGCGATGTCGCGGAAGCTTCCCTTGCCATTGTTGAGAAACAGCAGCGGCGGCTGGGCATAGCCTACATTGCCGCGAATGTTGCGAACTGTCTCGTCGATGTGGCCGTTGG
>PLKR01000629.1:9678-13383 GCA_003140655.1 Acidobacteriaceae bacterium
TCGAAGTTTGTAATGGCCACGCCGGAATGGCCTGAGTTCGTAAAATCAGCGACGTCCACGCCCATGCCGGCTCGCGCCTTGCCCTCGCTGCTGAAGGCCAGTCCAGCCTCGACTGCGGCATCTTTGAAAGTACCGTTGCGCTGGTTTCGATAGAGCTTGTTGGGTTGAGTGTCGTTCGCCACTAAAAGATCGGCCCAGCCGCTCTGGTCCTCATCCAGCATCGCGACGCCAAGAGATTTCGAACTGCTGTCGAAGATGCCGCTGGAGGCGGTGACGTCCTCGAAGGTGCCATTGCCGCGATTGTGAAGCAGCCAGCAAGTCTCGCCGCGATAGGCCTCGGGCGTGCAATAGGATTTATGCTTGCCGTCGAGACTGCAGAACACGTCGTGCTCCGGCGACCATTTGACGTAGTTGCAGACAAAAAGATCAAGCAGGCCGTCGTGGTCATAGTCGAACCAGAGAGCGGACGTGCTGAACGCCAGGCGTTTTCCCAAGCCGCTGGCGTTGGTTACATCCACAAAAGTTCCCCTGCCGGTATTGTGGAATAGCCGATTCTGCCCCACGCAGGTTACCAAGATGTCGGGAAATCCGTCGTTGTCATAATCGCCGACGGCCACGCCCATGCCGTACATTTCAATATCCAGTCCGGCGCGGCCAGTCACGTCGGTGAAGCTGCCGTTCCCGTTGTTGTGATAAAGCCGCAGCGTGGAACGCCGCTGCTTGTGGCCGGGCCAATCCATCCCATTGATCAGAAGAATGTCTTGCCAGCCGTCGCGATCGTAATCGAGAAAAGCACAACCGGAACCTAGAGTCTCAGGCAGGAACTTTCCTCCAAACGCTCCGCTGTTGTGCTGAAACTGAAGGCCGGCACTGGAAGTTACATCAACCAACCGAAAGCCGGGTGAAGCCGTTATTCCCGCTACAGCGACCCGAGGCCGCAGCAGCGGCAACTGTGACACCGACGCCAGACCTGCCATGCCCTGCAGAAAGGATCTGCGATTCACGGAACGTTTACCAATCCGGCGCGAATGGCGTAAACAACAAGTTCGGCAGTCTTGTGAATGCCGAGTGCATTCATGATATTGGCGCGGTGAACCGCAACCGTGTTAGCGCTAAGGTCGAGTACCGTGGCAATTTCCTTGTTCGATTTGCCATCCACAATCATCTGCAAGACTTCAAGCTCGCGCGGAGTCAGCCCGCTGCTGCGCTCGCCTTTGAGCGCCGAGCGCTGTTCCACCTGTGGATCAAAAATTGTTTCTCCACTGGCCACGCGCCTCACGGCCGGTCCCAGCTCCAGGTTCATCGCATTCTTCAGGATGTATCCCTTGGCGCCAGCCTCGATCGCCTGCCGCACCCAGGTATTTTCCGAATGCATGCTGAGCATGAGCACCGCGGTCTCCGGCAGGTCTTCAAGAATCTGCCGGGTTGCATCCAAGCCGTTCATCTTGGGCAAAGCGCAGTCCATGATCACGACTTTTGGCTTCAACTCCCGCGCCAGTTTGATGGCTTCTTCCCCGTCGCCCGCTTCGGCCACGACGGCCATATCCGGTTCATCTTCCAACATGCGCCGGAAACCACGCCGCACTAAGCTATGGTCATCTACCAGCAACACCGTGATTTTCTTTGTCATATTTATTCTTATCTATCTTTGATCTTTGTCCCGGAACTCGACCTTCTCGCGGGGCACCGTCAAGTGCAACAATGTGCCGCCCGCGGCGGGAGTCGAAAATACAGTCCGTCCCCCCATCAATTCCGAGCGCTCGCGCATCGCGACTAATCCGATGCCCTGCTTCGCCGGCCGCTCGCTGAAACCTGCACCGTGATCCTCGACCTCCAACTCAAGCGTCGCTGGCAGAAAACGCAATCGCACCCATGCCTGCTTCCCGTCCGAGTGCCGCGCAACATTGTTCAACGCTTCCTGCAGTATGCGATAGATCTGCACCGCCGCGCTGCCATCCACTGCAAACGGCACGCCCTGCTTCTCATAGGATATGGCAATTCCGGTCTGTCTTTCCACGGTCGGGATGTACCAGTCGAGAGTGGCCTCCAGCCCAACCTCGTCCAACATCACCGGATGCAACGCCTGGGACAGACTCCGGACCCGGTCCAGCGTGTCCTGCGCGACCTGTCGGACTTCCTGCAAGTCGTTGCGCAGAGATGAGCCTTCCGGAGCGTGGGCTCCGGCGCGGCCGAGCATCGACCCCATTGCCGTGAGAATCTGCCCAAATTCGTCGTGCAATTCGCGTGAGATGTAACGTAGAGTTGACTCCTGCGTTGCGATGAGTTTCTGCGCCAGTTCGCTGCGCCGCTCCGAAAGCTCGGCCATGCGCGCAAACAGCCGCCGGTTCCACCGGATCATTGAAAATCCAGTCAGCAGGATCGCAGCCAGCGTCGCAGCCAGGAACACGAACACTTCCCGCTGCACTCGATCATAGATCTCGACAATGCGTTGTGCCGCCTGTTCTTCATTCTCGCTGTTCTGCACCAGCAGACGGGCCACGGTCGTGCTCAAGGCTGCCTGCCGCGCCTGCAGCGAAAGCTGGATCTGCGCCCTCGCATCCTTTTCTTTGCCCTCGCCAGCCAGCGCAAACACACGGCCGACTGCGTCCCAGAATTGCGTGAGCGAACTGCTTAGCGAAGCGCTCTGCTCGAGCGTCCGGCCCGCCGGTGCCAATGTAGCTTCCAGGTGCATAGAATCATCCAGATCAGTTCGAATGCGCTGGAACTGCGCCGACCAGGCCGTGAGCGGATACGGTTCGTCGTTGTCGATCATGTCCCGCATGGCGACGGCGAGCAGGTTCAAGTCGTTCTGGATGCGCAGCAACTGCAGGGAATCCTTGCGATTACGGTCGATCAGTTCGGCCTGAAGCTTGCGCAGGCCGGCTACTTGCCAGGTGATGTAGGCAGAGTAGGCCACGACCGCCGCGAGCGTGACAAACAGGCCGAGCAGCAGGCCCAGGGTTGGAGAGCGCTCCGGCGAAGGCGGACGTGGCACGCCCCGAGGATACAACGGCTGGCCCAGGCATGTCACAATGCAGTAATAATGAAGCCAATCAAGCTCCAGCGGAGTCCAACTAGAGATTGAGTACTGATCCCAAACCAGCCCAGACGACCCCAAAAGTCGAGAGACTCCGCGCAGTTCTGCCGGAAGTCTGGAAGCTGATGCGCCCCCGGCGTTGGCTGCTCGCGCTCGGCTTTGTGTTGATGGTGATCAACCGCGTCGCGGCGCTGGTGTTGCCCTATTCCAGCAGGTTCTTGATCGATACGGTTATCAACAAGCACCACATGGAGAAGCTCCAGCCGCTGGTTCTGGTCGTCTTGGCGGCTACCTTGATTCAGGGCGTCACATCCTTTTCACTGACGCAGTCGTTATCGAAGGCGGCGCAGCGTTTGATCACGGAATTGCGTCAACAAGTACAGGCTCATATTTCCCGCCTNNCCGGTTGCGTTTTACGACATCAACAAGACCGGTAGCCTGGTGTCCCGCATCATGAGCGATGTGGAAGGCGTGCGTAATCTGCTGGGCACGGGCCTCGTGGATTTTGCCGGAGGATTGGTTACCTCCGGAATTGCGCTCGTTTTGTTGCTCCGCACCAGTCCGCAGATGACGCTCATCGCGGTCGGCTCGTTGGTGTGCTTTGCGGTGGCGCTCAACAAGGCGTTCGCGACTATCCGGCCAATTTTTCGCGAGCGCGGCAAGATTAA
>PLKR01000300.1:0-831 GCA_003140655.1 Acidobacteriaceae bacterium
GTGGTGCTGCGGCTCGAAGGTACTAACGTGGATGAAGGTAAGAAGATCCTGATGGATTCTGGGTTCAACTTCGTGGTGGCCGAAACCATGAAGGATGCGGCCGACAAAGTGGTGGCCGCTGCGCGCGGAGTTTAAGACCCAACGGAATGGCATCAGACGCGGCGAGGAATCATAGTTTATGGCAATCCTGGTTGACAAAAAAACGCGCTTGATCGTGCAAGGCTTAACTGGACGCGAAGGCACCTTCCATGCCAAGGCCTGTGCGGCTTATGGAACGCAGGTCGTTGGCGGAGTGACGCCGGGCAAGGGTGGCACCACGCATGAAGGCTGGCCGATTTTCAACACCGTGCAGGAAGCCGTCGAGAATACCGGGGCAGACACGACGATAATTTTTGTCCCTCCGCCGTTCGCCGCCGACGCGATCATGGAGGCAGCCGACGCCGAACTCGACCTGATCGTCTGCATTACCGAGGGCATTCCCACGCTCGACATGGTCAAGGCGTGGGAGTTCCTGCAGAACCGGCGCTCGCGGCTGATCGGCCCAAATTGCCCCGGCATTATTTCGCCCGGCAAGTGCAAGATCGGAATTATGCCGGGGTCCATTCACAAAGAAGGATCGATTGGAATTGTTTCGCGCTCGGGCACGCTGACTTATGAGGCGGTGCACCAACTCACGCAGCGCGGCATTGGGCAATCCACGGCCATTGGGATTGGCGGAGATCCAATTATCGGAACCAACTTCCTGGATGCGCTCGACCTGTTCAATCGCGATCCTGAGACCGAAGCCGTGATCATGATTGGTGAAATCGGCGGCGATGCCGAGGAAACCGC
>PLKR01000300.1:872-2772 GCA_003140655.1 Acidobacteriaceae bacterium
TACCTTGTACAGATTACCGGGCAAAGACAAATCAGCTAACGACTAAGAACTAACGACTAACGACGACCTATGAAAACTCTGCAACGCACTCTTACCATCGTGAAACCTGACGCCGTAGCCAAGAACGCGGTTGGCGACATCATTGAACAGTTCGAGAAGAATGGCTTCCGCATTCTCGCCATGAAGATGCTGGAAATCTCCAAGTATCAAGCGGAACAGTTTTACGCCGTGCACGCGAGCCGGCCATTCTATAACTCGCTCACCGACTTCATGTCGAGCGGACCCATCGTCGCTCTGGCTCTGGAAAAAGAAAGCGCCATTGCCGATCTGCGCAAGCTGATGGGCGCCACCAATCCAGCCAGCGCCGAGGAAGGCACCATCCGCAAAAAGTGGGCTTCGAGCATCGAGCACAACGCTATTCACGGTTCCGATGCCGAAGATACGGCCCGCTTCGAATTGAGTTTCTTCTTCGCAGGCTACGAACTGGCGAAATGACCGTAGCGCCGCCGTCTCGGCGGCCCGGCGCTACTGTCTCTAGTTTAGGGGGCAAATTGACAAGACGCGGGCGAGAGCCTGCCCTGAGCTTGTCGAAGGGGCGCCCGCGCCACGCAACCTAAGCCAGCGCTTCGTACAGGTGGCCTTCCACCCGGTCTGCAATTCTTGGCAGGTCTTTGCGGGCGTACTGCAAAAAGTGCGGCGTGGTTCGATGGGCTTCGAGCGCGGCATCGTCCTTATACTGTTCGTAGATGAAGAAGCGCCGCGCCTCTGTCTTGTGCCGGTGGACCTGATACATGAGGCAGCCGGGCTCCTTGCGGGATTCTTCGGTCAGCTTCGCAAAAATTGGGGGGACATCGGCGTCGTGCCCTGCTTTCGCCATCCACGTCACTGCCAAAACCACCATTGTGCGCTCCTTACGCAGTCTTAGTACCTGACAAACGNNATGATTTGATCCCGGTCCGGACCAGTTGAGACCATGCCGACCTTCGCTCCCGCCTCTTTCTCGACGAACGTCAGGTATTCGCGAGCGGCCTTGGGCAACTGGTCGAACTTCGTGATGCCTTGCGTGGAAGTTCGCCACCCCGGCATCTTGTGATAAACGCACTCCAGCTTGTCGTAGCCGCTGGCTTGCGCAGGAATTTCCATCGTCTTCTTTCCATCGGCAACATAGTCTACGCACACCGGAATCTCCGCTAGTTCGTCAAGCACATCCAGCTTTGTGACAACCAGCCAGGAGATGCCGTTAATCATGCCAGCGTAGCGCAGCAGAGGCAAGTCGAGCCAGCCGGTGCGCCGCGGACGTCCGGTGACCGCGCCAAACTCGTTGCCGCGCTGGCGCAACTGCTGCCCGGCCTCGCCCTTCTCCTCGCTCGGAAACGGACCTTCGCCGACTCGCGTGCAATAAGCCTTGGTAAGTCCGATCACCGAGTCGATCACGTTTGGAGCAACGCCTGTGCCGGTCGCGGCGCCTCCCGAAGTCGCACTGGAAGAAGTCACGAAGGGATAGGTGCCGTGGTCGATGTCGAGCATCGTGCCCTGCGCGCCTTCGAACAAGATGGCCTCACCGGCGGCCAGCGCCTGGTTCAGCAGCAGAGCGGTGTCACATACAAATGGCGCAATCTTCTCGGCTGCTGTTGCGTATTCCGTGTACATTTTGTCGGCGTCGAGCGGTTCCGAGTTGAAGAGCGCATGCGCGATCATNNAGATCCGCAACGCGAAGTCCGCGGCGGCCCATCTTGTCTTCGTAGGCCGGGCCGATTCCACGCGAGGTGGTGCCAATCTTCACGCGTCCGGGGGCATTTTCCGCCGCCAACTCGATCATGCGATGATAGGGCAGAATCACCTGCGCACGGTTCGAGACAAAGAGATTTCCGTCGACTTTCACGCCCGCCTCGCGCAGCGC
>PLKR01000300.1:2787-3996 GCA_003140655.1 Acidobacteriaceae bacterium
AATTTCTTGCCATTAATGATGACCGTGTGTCCGGCGTTGTGTCCGCCAGCATAACGGGCTACAACAGAAAAACTCTCGGACAGCACGTCGACAATTTTCCCTTTGCCCTCGTCGCCCCACTGGGCGCCGACAATTACCGCGGTCTTGCCTCGTTTCAATGCCAACTCCGTCACAGAGATTCGCAGTCGTAAAGACGTGCCGCACCCGGGGTCGCACACGCCTTGCCGCGGCAATACTTTAGTGGCTTACTGGAATGAAAGCGGAGAAGATGTGTACCGAGTATCTTATCGTGCCCGCGCAGCGGATGGCAACGCAACTCTGACGGCGGCCGGAAACATCAGCTCTCCGGTAAGATAAACAACAGAGAATCGTCTAAGGAGGCCGTCACGAAAAAGGTTTTTCACTTCGACTCTCCGCGCGAGCCGTATCAGTGCGACGCAGCTATTCTCTGGTGCTTCGATAACCGATTTGATCTGGGCTTCCGAAAGTTCCTCAAGCGCATCGGTGTGGCGAATTCCGATCTTATCAAGGTTGCCGGTGGCGCCAAGTGCCTGGCTTCGCCGGAGCACGAGACAGACCGAGAGTTTGTCCTGGAGCAGATTCGCAAGTCCATGCGCTTGCACGGCACCAGGCGGGTGATCCTGATGGTGCACTCCGATTGCGGCGCTTATGGAGGCCTTGCTGGCGGCTTCGGTGGCGACGCTCAAGCCGAAGCCGCGCATCACCAGCGCGAATTGGCTCGTGCCGCAGCCAATCTGTTGCAGGCAATTCCCGGAATCGAGGCGCAGGGCTACTTCGTCGATTTTGAAGGCGTCTGGGACGCCGAGGTCGCAAGCTCACAACCTCTGGAAGCGCCCGGTGGCACGATGCCCGGCCGTTGAATCAACATCACATTCCATGCCCAAGTTCGAAAAACATATCTTCGTATGCGGCAACCAGCGCCCACCGGGAAATCCGCGGGGATGCTGCGATCCCACCGGCCAGGCGAAGCTGCAGAAACTATTCAAGCAGAAACTTGCGGAGCGCGGCCTCAAAGGCAAGGTGCGGGCCAACCAGTCAGGCTGTCTCGATCAATGCGAGCACGGCCCGAATCTGGTGGTCTATCCGGATGCCGTCTGGTACGGACACGTCACCGAGGCCGACGTCGATGAGATCATCGAGTCCCACATCATCGGCGGCAAACCAGTCGAGCGCCTGCGGCTGGCCGAC
>PLKR01000300.1:4096-6588 GCA_003140655.1 Acidobacteriaceae bacterium
TCTTGACATGAGCTTTCGCGCGACCTAGCCTTATTTCTCGTCCATCTCCGGGGGAGATTTCCATCGACGCTAGGCGGGAGTGCGACGTTAAAAAGGGGCGAACCCTCATAAAAATGTCCGCCTGGAACGATGCTGTACTCCTCTGCCCCGGAATTTTCGAATGGAAATCGGGACCAGCGGCGGGCTCGGATATTCAACTCCAAGTTCGGAGTCGGTTCGCTCCGAACTGAATCGCATCCTAGCCAGCGCCCAGTTCCAAAGTTCCGAACGACTGCGCCGATTTCTGCAGTTTATCGTTCTGCGCGCGCTCGATGGCGAAGGCGACCAACTCAAGGAGTACCGCATCGGGGTAGAGGTTTTTGACCGTTCCTCTTCTTATGACCCACGTCTTGACCCAGTCGTTCGTCTCGAGGCCCGGCGGCTAAGGGCCAAACTGAAAGCCTACTATGAGGGCGAAGGGCAGCGGGATCCGCTCAGGATCGAGGTGCCTAAAGGTGGCTACGTCCCGTGTTTTGTCGCAGCTACCTGGTCGGGGGTAGCCCCGTCTGGGGATGTGGCCGGGCCTGCCGGGGAGCGAAGCCGCAAACGCCGCTCGCTTATCTCGCTTGGCTGGAAGCGAACCCTTGCCGCGGCGGCGGTCCTGCTGAGTGCCGCACTGGTGGCGGGCGGCTTTTACTATCGCTCCCGCCAAGCCGAGCGCCTGACCGATAAAGACACGATCATTCTCGCCGATTTCGCCAACAGTACAGGAGATCCGGTGTTCGACGACACCCTGAAGACCGCGCTCACGGTTTCCTTGCAGCAGTCGCCTTTCCTCATTGTGGTCTCCGAGCAAAAGGCGACAGCTACCTTGCAGAGCATGACTCTCCCCGCTACCACGAAACTCACGCCCAACATAGCCCGCGAGCTGTGCCAGCGGGCGGGCAGCAAAGCTTACATTGCCGGCGCCATCGGCAGCTTGGGCAACGAATATGTGGTGGGATTGAAAGCGGTGAATTGCCAGAACGGAGACACGCTGGCGCANNAGCAGGCGACGGCCGCTTCCAAGAAGAATGTCTTGAACGTGTTGGGAACGGCGGCGTCCACGCTGCGTGGCGAACTGGGCGAGTCGCTGGCTACCGTGCAGAAATTTGACGTTCCTCTGGTGGAGGCAACGACATCTTCGCTCGAAGCTCTGAAAGCGTACAGCCTGGGTGCGCAGGCCTTTCGCGAAAAGGGCCCCGCAGCAGCTCTTCCTTACGCTCAACAAGCCATCGGACTCGATCCGAATTTCGCCATGGCCTACGACGAAGTGGGCATGGACTATTCCAGTCTCGGCGAGGTGGGTCGTGCCAGCGAGTACTTCGCGCAGGCGTTCCGGCTGCGGGATCATGCCAGCCAGCGGGAAAAGTTAGCGATCGCCGCCCTCTATTACCGCAATGTAACCGGGGAGCTGGACAAAGCGGTGGAGACGCGCCAGCAGTTGGTCAACAGCTACCCGCGGGAATTTCGCGGTTATATCAGTTTGGGCACAGATTTCGCCTCGCAGGGGCAGTACGAGAAAGCGATCGAGGTAACTCGCCAAGCCCTTGGCCTCAACCCCGATCACGTTGTTCCTTACGACGACCTTGCCGATTACTTCCTCGCCTTGCAGCGCCTTGACGAAGCCCGGCAGATCGTTCACGAAGCGCAGGCGCGAAAGCTGGATAACTTGCTTCTCCACAATGCGCTTTACGCTCTGAGCTTTATTGCGACGAATGCTGCCGGGATGGCGGCGCAGGAAAAGTGGTTTGCGGGCAGGCCCGAAGAAACCTACGGGCTGGCGCTTTCCTCGGACACCGAGGCCTATGCCGGTCACGAAGTCAAGGCACGAGAGCTGACCCAGCGAGCCCTAGACTCGGCTATGCGCGCAGATAGCAAGGAGACCTCAGCCATATGGCAGGAGAACAGCGCTCTGCGCCAGGCCGCTTACGGTTACGCCGCAGAAGCTCGTCAGACAGCGGCGGCGGGACTAAAGCTCGCTCCCGCGAGTCAGGGGGTTCAAGTCGAGGCGGCTCTGGCCTTCGCGCTGGCGGGCGATACGGTCCGGGCCGAATCGCTCGCACGGGACCTAAATAAAAGCCTTCCGCTCGACACCCAGATCCAGTCGCTTTGGCTGCCCGCGATTCGGGCGCAATTGGCCTTGGACCGAAAGAGTCCGGCTTTGTCCCTGAATGCTTTGCAAAACACTTCAACCATCGAACTTGGGCTGGTTCCATTCGTCAATAATATTTCTTGTCTCTATCCAATCTATGTCCGCGGGGAGGCATATCTGTCCGCAGGACAGGGCAGTCCCGCCGCCGCCGAGTTTCAGAAAATCCTCGACCACAGCGGCATCGTCTGGAACTGCTGGACTGGAGCCTTAGCGCATCTGGGCGTGGCTCGCGCCAACGCCCTGCAATCGAGGACATCGCAGGGAGCGGATGCCGATGCCGCACGCGTCCGTGCGCTCACCGCCTACAAAGATTTCCTCA